>NZ_CP093385.1 GCF_022655055.1 Vagococcus sp. CY52-2
ACTTGTATACTTTACTACTTGTATACCGTTTATTTTTTTCGTTTGCATACCTTAGACGAAAAGTGTAGAATAAGGGTAATAAATAGACGAGGTGAATAATATGGCACAGATAGTAACTTGGGGAAATTTTAAAGGTGGCACAGGAAAAACGACCAATAGCACAATGGTTGCTAATGAATTAGCAAATAGGAGGTATCGTACTTTACTAGTCGATATGGACCCACAAGGTAACGCGACGAACTTATTTTTAAAGACGAAAAACTATTTAGATAATGAAGTGACTGTTTTTGATACTACTTTAATGGCTGCTATTCAAGCTGAAGATTTGAGCAAAGCTGTGATAAATATTAAAAACAATCTAGACTTATTAGCATCTAGCGCTGATTTTAGCTTGTTCCCACGCTTTATGGAAAGTGTAACTAACTATAATGAGAGAGTGATGTACTTCAGCTCTTTACTAGAGCCTTTAAAAGATAAATATGATTTTATATTAATCGACATACCACCAACAATTTCATTGATAACAGATTCAGCTCTGTATGCATCTGATTGGTGCGTTATCGTAATGCAAACTCACGAAAGAAGTTTACAGGGCGCCGAAGCATTTCTAAGATATATACAAAATGAAGTTATAGATACATTTCATGCGCCTACACTTGACGTTCTTGGAATATTACCAGTTTTGTTAAAGAATGGTGCTCCTGTTGATGTGTCTACTTTAGAAGCTGCTAAAGAAATTTTTGGGGAGTCTAATATATTTGAAACAACTATTAGAAATATGGAACGCTTAAAACGTTATGATTTAACTGGTATAACAAACGATGATATGCATGATAAAAAAGTCTTAAAAGTGTATAACAATGTGACCGAAGAATTTATCAATCGTTTGGAGGAATAAGATTATGAAGTTAGTGAAATCTAATAAAAATAAAAAGAAGATAGATAGAGGTCCGACGATTGAACCTGAAAAAAAGTTTACTATGGATCAATTACCTAAAAAAGAAGAAAATAATAACGATACTAAAAATTTAACTCCTACTTTTATTTACGAACCTAAACCAACTACATTAAAAATAGACACTAGATTAAGAGACCAGATAAACGCATTATCATTAATTGGCTATGGCGACACGCAAAAAGAAACAATAGAGTTGTTAATTAATAATATTATAGACTCTATGACCGTAGACGAAAAAAGAAAATTTGATTACCAATATCAAGTATTAGAAGATAAAACTATCAAGACGATTACCCACAAAAAATAATTTAAACGCCTTAGAATCGCTGTGTGTGCAGTGGTTTTAATATTAAAATACACAAAAAATAAGCCTAATCTCGATTAAGAGACTAGGCTTTTAAAATACTTATATTCACTTTCGATGTGTTGAATATTTCCAATCTTAGTAATCAACATATCAATCGCATAAAAATAAGCTTGATTGAATCGTTTCATGTCTACACCATTCATTAACACTAATTTTACTTTAAGTTCAGACATTTCGTTTACTAGATTTTCAATTGTCATAAAAGCACCTCCTATATAGAAGATACGCTTTTATGCTAGAACAACTTCAAAATTCATATCATTTTTACTTAAATATTTTTCTAACTTATATTTATTGTCGCTGTCTTGATTAAAGCTAGAAACAATAATCTTAATGCGTCCATCTTCGCCTTTTTCTTCAGTGTGTTTTAAATCATTATCCTTTAAATACTGTTTAATCAATTTATACTTCGGACTATCTACACCATACCAATATGTCTCTACTGCTTGTCGTGGACGTTTGTTTGCTACGTCAGTATTAGTAGTTGGCGTGTCAACTGTGACATTGTAATCAAAGCATTTAAGCATTGCTTGAATAGCTTTATCCATATTGTTTTTTAATGCTTTCATGTCGTTTGGATTTGAAATGAACCCCCATTCAATCAATAGCACTTTTTTATCCCAATTAGAGTTATTAGCAATATATAGCCATGAACCGTCTTTTGCGCCACGGTTAGCAATTCCTAACGCATCAGCGATTGCTTTAGACACTTTTTCTGCCATCGGTTTATCTGAAATATCGCCATATAACACTTCAACGCCCGTTGCGCTTGCACTACCGAACGAATTTAAGTGGTTAGAAATTTGATACCCACTAGGACTATTGTTGATATTAGCAACTGTATTAGCTAGTATACCGTTAACACTTGTACCTCTATCATCTGTCGTATCTTTGCAACCTACTAACTTAATAATCTTATCATTAATTTCTCGTGCTACTGTTGCCTCTTGTAAACCATTTCCAACAGCCCCTGGGTCTGTCCATCTTCCAGCACCACCATGTCCAGCATGACTTGAACCAATTTTTTCTACCATATCATTTCCTCCTATTGCAACGTTATCCCATTCGTACAATTTATATTGTTCAATTAATTTAATAATTTTATCTTCATAATTTGGATCAGTAGCATAACTATAATCGGCAACTGGTTTTAAAATAGCCTTAACAGCTTTTTTATAGTCAGTTTCACCAATCAATTGTTTATAGTTGTTGCGCCTAAAATCGTTTTCTACAAAGAAATTAGCGTGGTCGATAATGCTTTCGCCAATATCATCATACTTCCTAAAATTAGCTTTAACAGTCGTCCATTCACCATTTAAAAACTCTTTTGTATCGACTGCATAAACATCACCATGCCATTCACTATCTGCTTTAATCCCAAATAGATTATTAGCGTTTTTAGCTAATTCACTTTCACCCCAACCACTTTCCAAAATAGCTTGCGATGCTACTAATGATGGTAAAACGCTATGACTTCCCCAACTTTTTATAGAACCATCTTTAATGATGTTTAAAAACTCGTTTTCGTTCACGTTGCACCTCCTAAAATAAAAAGAGCAGTCGATTGACTACTCTAATTCATTTTTGATATTTTTATTTATTTCTGCGACTGATGATTCAATCAACATGTCTAATTCTGCTTCGCTAATAGAAACTCCTTGCTTGTTTAAAAATTCAACAGCTAGTCTTTTAGCTGCGTTAAATTTATCTGGTATATGTTCGTTCCGTGCAATTTGTTCAATCGCATCTACTGCTATTGCAACACTAGCTTCTTTCGCTTGTAACGTAGATAAAACGCCTTTCTTTTTAAAATATCGTGTGACGTTCGTTGCAACCATTCCTAAAAAACCTGTTAAAACAACTGCTAACAAATTAATTAACGCATCTTGTAAACCACTCATTTGCTTACCTCCTTTTATTTGATTGTATTAAGTATTAAATCAACAACAGTATATATAAAACCACCAGAACCAAAAATAGCTAAACAAATTTTTAAAATAGATTGCCATTTTATTTTATCCATTTCATGATTTCTTTCATCTGATTTATTATTTCTACCGATGATTTCATTTAAAATGTTAGAATTTTGTTCACGTAAGTATTTACTACTTTCATCAACTCGTGCCAATCCCTCGCTTAAAGTCACACTCCACGAACGAATATCGGATTTTATTGATTCGATTTCTTTAGCATTTTGTTCGCGTAATTCAATTAATGCTTTATCATGTTGCTCTAATTTTTTCGTATGCATGTCAACTGTTTCTTGTAAATCCATGTTTCACCTCCGAAAATGTAAAATAAAAAAGAATGACTGTTTGGTCATTCTATATTTTTGTTGTAGTTACTTTATGTAATCCGTTATACGCTTTGTAAAGAATAAAACCAGTATTTAAATCTTGAATCATCGTACCGATTGGTAAGTTTTCAGTTTTTGTCTGATTTTTTACTGTTACAATTTGAGGATTATGAACGTCAACTACCGAATCATCAGATACTGCATTACCAATGCTTGGTTCTGAAAACTTAGCGTTATCAGGGCTTTCATTCCCTAAGTTAAATAATTTGAATGACTTGTTAGGTTGATAAGCTGTTAAAACAACACTATCTTTCACATCAAATTTATTGTTTTTAATTTCTAAAACTGATTCTTTGTCATTATTACAAAAAGTAAAAATACCTTTTGGCAGTTAATGATATCGTTCCCTTTAAAATATGTTTCATAACCGTTTGAATTGAACGCTTGACTTGAAGCGTCAATCATAGTATTTGAGAATGATTTAAATACATCTACAAATTGATGTTGAATTGATATTGAACCACCAACTAACGTATTTCTTGAACACATCACTTTTTTAGTTTTAGTTTTTTCATCCCCGCTAAATTTCATAATCACAGAATTTATTCCGTTAAAAAAAATATCATTCCCATAAACGTTGACTTCTTCGCCTTTTAAAGCTGTAAAAAAGACACTAGAATATGTATTTGTTTTTCCGTTCAAAATTTTTATTGAATTACTCATAAAATTCAAATTTGTTCTTATGTCATAATCAGAAGTCGAATCGCTTAAAATCATAACAGTTCCATTCATTAAATCATTATTCAAAATATTTACAGTTTCACAAGATGAAACATATATGCTTTGATCGCCTTTAAACGTACAGTTGACAATTTCTAAATCACTTCGATTACCCGAAATAGCTGTACTGGTTTTTAACGATGCGTTAATTCCATTGCCCTCAAAATAACAATTTTTAATGACGATATTTTTTAATTGAATATTATTGTCTATTGTTGTACCGACAGTTGTAATTCCTCCGCCGACGTTTCCAATAATTTTACAATTATCAATTGTAATGTTTTCACAAACAGGATTATCTTCTTTATTTCGCCAAGCAGGTTCGATGCAAATACCAAATTTTGGAGAAATTCTATTAGAGTTAGAAAAAATAGAATTTCTTACATAAATATTTTTACCCTCTTCAATGGACATCCCTTGTCTGCCGTTTTTATCGCAAGTAACATCGCTTATGATTCCATTTTCAGGATAATATCCACTAGTTTCAGAACCTAATCTTAAAGATCGTTGTAAATTAATTCCATCTCCCCAACAATTAGAAATTTTACCTGTTCCCGAAATGGAAAATTCATTACCTCCTTGAACAGAAATACCGTATCCCCATTCGCCTTGCGTTCCAGTATGACTGTCATTATCTCCCTCGATTTCTCCATCAACAATAATTTTCCAATATTTTTTTCTATGTGCACGAATGATGTTATACGCTTTTTTATCATTAGTGATTGCTTTTAATTTTGCACCACTTTTAATATGAAGTGTAATATTGTCCAGCATTTCAATACCACCTTCATTTTGAAGATAATTACCAACAGTTTGATTGTCAACATGTGCTTTAATCATACTTACACCATTGTTTACTACAACAGTATTTATACCATTTTTGTTAGCATATTTAATCGCTTTATTTATAGCAAGTGTATCATCAGTTTTTCCATCGCATTTTGCACCAAACCACTCAACATTAACATAATTACTTTCAAACTCATTTTTCATTTTACTGATAATCGTATCATCATGTTCACGAAATTCTTCAAACGAACCAGCTTCTGCTTTTTTTAGAACGTCATTCTGAACAATCAAATCTTTGATTTCGTCTACTTTTGCGTTAGATTCTTTTATATCGTCGTTAAATTCATCTAAACCATTTTTGAATATATCTTGTGCTTTCTCAAACTCATCAACATAAAATTGTAACTGTGGCATTTTATTGTCAATAGGTGATTTTTTCATCCTAAAAGAGAAATTGCCTAAATCATAAGATTTATTGCTAAAATCAATGGTTAAAGACGCTTTAACATCACCAGCATAGCCTAAAACTCGTTCAGGAATGATAAAATGTGCAACGCCTAATTTTTCACTGTCAACAACTAAAGGATAAATTTGTACTTCAGCATTTTTATCGTTTAAAAACTCTAATAAGATTCGTGGCTTACCATCTGTTAAATCAAACGGTTTATCACAAAGGTATTCAGTGAAATCGAAATTAAATTGATAACTGTTTTCGTCGTGCGACCAAACAACGCTACTTGTTTCAATCGTGCTTTTAAAATATGGATTTAAATTTAGTTTCATATTTTTTTCTTTATTCAATATTTATCACTCCTTAAAATATAAAAAATCCTTAACTGGTCTTTCACCACTTCGTTCTGGTGCGTCATTTACCATAAAACCATTGATACAAGTTGATATAGAGCCTCCGCCGTCCATTAGATAGGCAAAGTCAACATTATGTTCGATTAATATGTCGCAACATTCTTCAATCGTTAATCCTCGCTGATTATTACTTCTTCCCTCGACTGTTAAAAAACCAATTTGACCATCAGAATACTGATAAATAATTTGCTGTGGGTTCGGATTACCTTTATGCGGATAATCTTCATCAAATTTATGAATAACGTTTTCTTTGTTTGCAATTATTGGAAAGAATCCAACAAGACTAAAATCAATATTTTTTTCTTTTAATGGATCACTTGTATAACCTAATTTACCTTCTTTATAAATTAAGTAAGTTCTTCCGTAAATATTTGATTGACCTTTAAAAATTTGTTCTCCTTGAACATTTATCCCTCTTAATTCATTAGTGTTAACATCAAAAGTAGATGCGTTGACAGCTAAGAACACGTCATTTCGATTAGCAAATGAGCTTGTTTTTTCGCTAATTCCATTAAAATCATCTTTAGCAAAACCTCTAGCCAAAGACTTGCTTTTAGGCTCTGTCATGTAATACCTTGTATTATTTTTCTTCGACATGCTAAAAGAAACCTTTGGCTCTACACTAAAGGGTAGGAACACTGATTAATAAACACGTTTTTTGCAGCAGACACACCGACAATTTGAATTTCTCCATTCTGCCAAACAGCAATTTGAGCCACTTCTTTAGCATCAGAACTCATCTGTGCGTTTGAAAACGCCATTCTCGCTTCTGGTGCAAAACTTCGTGGTATTTTAGCAAATGTTTTTTCTTCGATTTCTTTTGTTTCATTCAACACACATCCACTGAAATAAACTTGCTTACCTATAACTCTAAATTTTAGCGGGTATAAATCATGTGCTTTAAAGTCCCCAACCAATTCCATGCTCATCCAGCCGCTGTCTTTAACTTCGTGGCGTTTGATTTCTTCTAACATTTTATTTTCTGCATCAGAAATTTGATTGTTAACTGTTTGTTGGAATGTTTCATTTGATTTTTTTTGGTCAGCCGTAAAATCAGAAAAATCTTTTTTTAATGAATCTATTTGCTCATCTGTTTCTTTTTTATAGTCGTTAACATCTACTTTTAATCCATCAAAACTAGCACTTAATTCTCTATTTTTTTCTAAAAGTGGCGATAAATCTTTACTACCAACGATTTCACCAGAAACATTTTTAAGTTCTTCTAAATCGTAAATATAGCTACCGCCTTTAATACCTCTGCATGAACCAGGAATTACATGATAAACAAAGTTGGCAGTGCTATCTCTTTTACCATCTTTTTCAAAAGAAAAGAATGCATCTATTTTTCCTGTTTTTGAGTAAAAAGGTGCAGTTATTGTATATTCAACAGTTGAATTATTATTAGTTATCTTCGCTAAATCTCTTGCGATGACTTGCCCATCACTTACAGCATTAAAAAAAACAACGTAATCAGAAACTTTCATTTCTGAACCGTTGCTTGTAATCTTAGCTATAATTCTTTGTGTTTTGTTGTCATCTTGTCTGATTTTAATAACACCAACAGCATTATCTTCTGTTGTGCTTAATTGTATGTTGTAATCTGTCAAATTTATACCTCCTAAAAATTAATATATTTTCTTGGGTTGATAAAGTCGTCGTTTCCGTTCGGCCAGAAATTTTTCATAAATTGAAAATGTAGATGCGGACCAGTTACTGGACCAGTTGCCCCCTCAACACCTATTTTTTGCCCTTTAGATACTTTCTGACCGTTCGTAACACCGATACTAGATAAATGCGCATACCCAGTGTAAAGTCCGTCAGAGTGCTTAATAACGACGTAATTGCCGTACCAATCATAATATTGTCCACTTGCTTGAACAACTGTTCCATCATTACTAGCAAAAATATCAGCACGACCACCGTTTGAAGCTAAATCAATAGCATTGTGAAACTCACTACCTCCGCCTAACGGGCTTGTACGCCAACCAAATTCACTTGTTACAATGTAATTTGCCATTGGTTTGCCGTATTTTTTTACACCTTGCCAACTTGCTATAGCAGACATTTGATGTTTGAACGGGTCAGAATAATCTTGAACGCCGTTTACACTACCACTCAACGCTGCAGGGTCGAACATTGCCCAAGTAGCAGCGGCAGTCCCTTTTAACATAACTCTCGCAATCATACCTGGACGCGTTTCAGCCATATAAGCATTACCTTTGGCTTGCTTATCGGCAGGAGACGTATAATAAGGGTACATTGCATCGTACCAAGCCAAAGCACCACTAGTTTGAGATTCAGAGTGAACCCACGCAGCAGTTCTACGACATTCTTCTTGTGCACTTGAACCGTTCGTGTAGAAGTGATTTAAGAATGACGTACTAGGGTTATATCCCTCACCGCTTTCATAAGCCCAAAAGAAAACTGGCGAAACGCCTTGCGAACGTATAATCTCATTTAACTGATTAAACGACGCCCGACTATTCAACCCCCACGCTTGAATACGTGGGAAACCAAGATAACTGTTGAACATCTTTTCGTAATCGACATCGAATTCATCAGTGATCATATTTTTAGCATAGTCTTCACGTGTTCCGATGTTACCACTACCACTACCACCGCCAGAGCCGCCACCCTTTCCAGGGAATACTTGTTCGCCGTTTAAAAATAAACCCCCAGTAGCATTTATTTTTATCTGATTAGCGGTTTCTCCACCTTTACCAGATAAGCCAATTGAAGTTCCGGCAGTAGCCAAAATGATACCATCTGTGTCACCTGTTCCATGTGTGATAATTAAATCACTGCCTAATTTTTTAAATTTTTCGGGGTTTGGCACGTAAATACCAGACATTTTACCAGTTTGAATTTTAAAAATTCTCCCTCATCGTTTAAAACGATCGCTAATGCTTTTGATGAAGTATCGCTACCTTGTTCACTGAAGCCAGGGAAACCAACCGCAGAATTACCTATTTTACCTATTGAACTTTTAGTGTTAAAAAACTCTAGTCCATCTTTGGTATTCTGAAGAATTTTACCAGATTCTTTATCGCCTAAGATAAGCATTCCATCGCCAAGCGTTAAAATACCATTTATATCCCAAGCAGTAGCAAATTTATCAGTCGCAAACTTACCTTTAATAAATCCGATACCTTTATTATTAGCGACTAAAAAATTATCTGATTCATCAATGTTAGGACCGTTCATCCATACTGTTTGAACTGGTGCTCTTGACGTTCCTGTGCCTAAATCTGACGGAGACATTAGAAAGACGTTTCCGCCCTCCTCGCCAGCACCTCTAATCACGTCTGATTGCCATTTAGATATTTTAGTTGCATCGTAATAAGATGTTTTCTTTTCCTCAATCTCTTTTTACTATTAATCTGTTTAGCGTTAGCTTTTGAAACGCTCTGTGTGATGTTTCACCTAAACTACATTCAAGCCGTCCAGTTAATCTATCAAGCGTAGTTCTGAATACTCTTGTTTCATAGTGATAACCTTTTTCAAAGTGATGGATGCTTACTGTGTTACCAATCGCGTCACCGTTTAATACGGTTGTTTTAAATTGAATCAGCGGTCTAGACAACACTTGTAACTGTGCATATGTCTTTTTAAGTAACTCTTTCGGGTCTTCTTCGTCTTCAAAAATAACCACAGTTTCACGTTTTCTCATAGTTCCGTCTTTTTGCGGTATACCGTAGATTTGCGTGAGTTCAGGATTTTCTAAATAGATTTGACCTAGCGGTTTATCTAACGGGTCACCTTTTGACTTACTCCATTCAATATCCGCAAACTCAATACGTCGCCCATACGTTGCGTCACCTTGTTCCGTTTCGCCGACTTCTTCACCTTTACCACGACCGATTACGCTAGTATATAAGTTAGTTCTATCAATCGTTTTAACGATTTCTAACACATCATCACCATACGTAAATCGTTTGCCAGTATTTTCACCAATTCGTTTATAAATGTTTATCCATTTTTCATGAATACCGTCAGAATTCAACGAACACCTAAATTCAATTTCGCACCCAAACGTTTGCAATGTTTTAAGCGATTCTCGTATCGAGGTATAATAAAAAGACCCGCTAACAGTGTTTAAACCACTGTCAACGTGTCTTATTTGCCATTCTGTGCCACTCAATAATCGTCTTGCAACTGAAACAATTGATTCTTTCTGTGGGCGTATCTCTTTTACTATGTACCCGTCAAGTTCGTTATATGCGAAGTCTGAACCTACAATAGATAATTTATTGTTATTATCTGCATTTGTTAGTATTCGATATAACGAGAACTCGTTTTCTTTTTCTTCAACAGCCATAAAAGATGATTCTTCAATCACTTTGTCATAAGCAACTGTTACTTTAAGCGTGTTTTTCATCAAATCGTCTTGTCTGTCAGATATTTCTTTTTCTTGAATACACTCGATTAAATTATTCTTAGTGACAATCTTGCTTGATTGCTGATTATCATCGAAAAAATAAACTGTCACAAACTACACCCCTAAACGTTACTTCAACAGTGCCATTATTAGTAGTGATTTTACTTCCTTGTCTTAACTCGAAGTTTTCAAAGTCACTACTCAATTCAAGGATATTCGTTCGTTCTTTGCCGTTTAAAAATATTTGACCCTTTTCAAAGTCAAATAGCAGAACGTCGTCACGTTTAGCAACATCTTGAAACAGTCTAATTTTTTCTACACCGTTTGAAATGATTAAAGGTGTGTTTGTATCTAACTCAACTTTAATCGTGCTAGGATACGTTTTAATCGGTGTTTCAATACCTATGAAATCATTCGTAGTAAATACTTTCGTCGTACGCTTAATCGGGTTTTGACAGTATATTTGAAAGCTACTTACAATACTTGTCGTTTCGCCTGGCACTTCACTACTAGCGTAGTATCTACCTTGATAGATAACGTCTAACTCGTCATTAAACCACAAAGCGACATCTTCAGTAGAAAATAAAAAGTTAATCAATTTCCGATACTCTAATAAAAGAGCTTGCGGATCTCGATTAACTAATTTATATTTCACTGTTATGATGCGTGGAGGAAGTTTGTAGCTATATACGTGCGAACCAATCATTTTACTGTCTGTTTGCAAATCAATATTTAACATCTCACGACCATCAACAGATAGCGTTCTATATCCGTCAATCAACTCTTCTAAAAAAACGCCGTTATAATTCATTGCAGACGTTGGCAATTCTTCATGACGTCTACATCGTTGTATCGTTGTATCTATAAATTTATACATGTCTTCCTCCTTTCTATGTTTGTAAGTTTAAATCAGTTTCAGCTTGCATAACTGCGCCAATATCTTCAACAAATGCACTGAACACGCGACCGCCCATGCTTAATTTAATTTCGGCGGGTTGTGCACTGTTTTTAAGTGTCAATTCATTGTTTGATGATAAGTTCATATCGTTCATTGAATTTATTTTCTTATCTAAATCACTAAAGTTTGCACCAATCTCAAAATCTTGATTAAATGCAGTATTTGCAAAGAATTTTGTCATATCGTTAACATTATCTTGAACTTTACTAAAGCCAGTGTCTAAACCTGCGTTTAAACTATCCATGATTGCTTTACCAGCTGGGATTAACAACTTACGGTCATAACTGATTGGTCCTTTATGCTCACGAATCCAGTCAGCAATACCACCGACAAATTCTTTACCTGCTTCCCAAGTTTGCTGTAATCCATTAATAAAACTATCAATAATAGCTTTACCAGCTGCGAATAAATCGACATCACCAATCGCTTCAATAGCATTTTTTATGCCATCAAAGATATCTTTTGTCCATTGAAGACCTTTATCCCAAGCGTTTTTAAGACCATTCGCTGCGCTATCTGCTAAATTAGATACAGTGTTTTTTATGTTATTCCACACTTCACTAGCTAAATCTTTAATGTAATTCCATACGTTCGAAATAACTTCTTTTTGCAATTCAAATGAAAATTTAACGTATTCCACAATTGCTTTGACCAATCCAGTTATAACGTCTTTAATACCGTTCCAAATGGCACTAGCACCTTGTTTGATGCTATCCCAAATCAATTGCAAGTCATTTCCTAAATTAGTAAAATCACCTGTAATTAAATCAATTACAATTAAAACCGGACCCATAATCACCGCTTTAATCAGTTCCCATGCACCACTAGCAATAGTCTTAATACCATCCCAAACTTGCGACAACGAAATAGATAGTCCGTTCCACAGATTCATAAAGATATCAATAAATGGGCTTATGATGTTCATGATAACTTTTGTAACAGCAGTCCAAACCTCGCTAGCTTTTTCAACAATGCCGTTCCATAGATTACTCATAGTTTCTTTCATCTTGTCCCAAACATTAACAATTGCATCTACTGCATCAGATATAAACGATTTTATAGCATCCCAAATCTTAATAACTGCATTTCTGAAATCTTCGTTTGTTTTCCATAAATAAACAATCGTAGCAACCAAAGTGATAATCGCTGCGACAAGCGCAACATATGGATTAGCAGCCATAACAGCATTGAACACTCTTTGGACTGCGGCGGCTGTTTTAGTCACTTTGCTAACTGTTCCCATCATGACGGAATACGTTACCCACCAACCAACTAATGCGGTAATTAGTGGTAGAAAAGGTTTTATGACACCTAAAAAGTCTACAAACATTTTTATCATCGGCGGAATTACTGCATTGATTGTTCCAAATGCTTGATTCACAACGTTTTTAACCTTATCTAAATTGTCAGCTATCGAACCAAGACCAGCACCTTTTAATCCCTCATCTAGCGCTCTAATAGTTTTCTCGACACCTTTGATGACAGCGGATTTAATATTTTCAAATGATGTTTTAATACCCTGACTATTCTTTTTCGCTAAATCGGCAAAACCACCTACGCCGTCATTCAATTTAATCAAACGATCGTTAAACTCTGTAAAAGTTATTTCTCCGCCTTTTAACGCATCGTATAACTCGTTAACAGAATTAACCCCTCTGTCTTTAAATGACTTCGCTACTTTATCCATAGCAATCGGCATTGTCTCCTGGACTGACTTAAATGACTGCATATCGACTTCGCCACGACCAAGCATTTGTCGGTATTGCTCCATACCACGAGCGGCATCAGCAGTAGAGGCACCACTTGCCAAGAATGCGTTGTTCAATGCTATAGCTGTGTCTGTACCTTTGTCCAAGCTACCTGTAGAAATAGCTAACTGTTGCGTATTTGCTACAATATCGTCTAATCTTGTCGGCAGTCCATCGATACCTTCCGTTAGTTTGTTCATCGACTTATCGACTTCTTGCGTTGAATAGCCTAACGCTTGCATGACTGTGGGGTATTTGTTCAACGTGTCAAAACGATTAATAGCACCACCCAATGAGCCAGTAACCATATTTACCGCACTGTCTACTAACTTGAATACCCCAACGCCTTTTGCGATGTCGCCAATTGACACGCCAGCTTTTCTAGATTTTTCATCCAACCCACCAAGCGAACTATCGGCGTCTTTCATTGCTTTTGTAAAACCTTTATCCGTTGCAGATAGTATGGCTTCTACACTATATGTTTCCATATTTACCTCCTTTCTTTTAGGAGTTTGCTTCTAATAATAATTTTCTTAACGTGGTATCTTCTTCTATTTTTTCAACTGGCTTAATGCCTAATATTTCTTGTTCTCGTCCCTCATAATCGAAGAAGTCTTTAAACGTATTGAACTTAGATTTAACATTCTTGCCACTTCCTGTAGTAGCTTGTACTTCTTGATTCTTAAAGGCTTGTAAACTGATAAAATACTCTTTATCCAATCGCCTTAATTGACTAGCTTTTGCTCTTAAACTAAATTCTTTAAGCGTCATGCGTTCGATTGTTAACATGTCATTAATGCCAAAAAAACGCATAGCATTAATTACTATACGGTCATATGTTTCTTCTGATGTTTCGGTTATTTTAATTTCTTCTTGAACTCTTTCATCGCTAACTTTCCCGCGTTTGATTCAGACAACTCTTTCAGCACTTTATCGAATAATTTTTCGATGTCCTCGCAATCATCAACGTAGTCGTCAATATCAGATTGAGTTAGCTTGTCTTTTTCTGTTCTACTAGCTAAATATAAGACTTTGGATAGCGTACTAATGTTACCACTCTGCAATTCTGGGATAACTCTAGCAGCTAAACCTAAACCAAATTTCATACCCTCGCGTTCCACTGGCATTTCTTTATCCACTTCACGAACGAACTTTACGCCAAATTTAAACTCATAAGTTTTTCCGTTAATTTCTAACTCCACTTAATTACCTCCATTCACAAAAAGAAAGGCTTACTCGCCTTTCTTCACTGTGTCCTCGAATTCATATTGTGTAACTTTTTCTTGTTCTGCTGTTAACGTAGCTAAACCATCTTTTCCGATGCCATTAAACGCAAAGTTCATAGATACTTCTACAGCTCCATCTACTGGTGCTGACGGTTCGAAACTTGTTACATATCCTTGATAATAAGTTGCTGCGAATTTTCCAGATTCGTCTTTCTCAATCTTATCAATTTCCCAAAACTCGAATAACTGACGTTCTAATGTTGCTTTGCGTAATTCTTTAATACGTTTGTCGCCGTCTGCCATCAACGACGTAGCAGATGGATCATACGTCGGTTCTTTTGGCACTTGAATATTACCGTCTTTTGTTTCTACTGTGTCAGTATCTACAGAAATTGGAATACTATGTTCTGTTTGAAAAGCTAGTTTCCAAGCGGCTTCTTCGCCTTGTTTTGCTAATTCTCTAAAAAGTAAGACGACATTTTTACCTTGTTTAACTGTTAAATTTGCCAATTAATTCACTCCTTATAATAAAGAAAACTCCAATTCAACAATCGCTCGTTTTAGCGTTGTGTTTGTGGAGTTATCTGTTAGCATTCTGCGTTGGCTTGCCATTGGTCTAAATGCCACTGGTACGCCATACGCTGCATTTATTTCATTTGCTTGATTAAATATCTGTTCAGCAATGTAAGAGACTTCTGCACGCTTCTTAGCAAGTCCCCACACATTTATTGTGATGTTTACATTGCCTTTTATGTTACTTTTATTAGGTATTGGATTGACTTCAGTATCTTCAAAATCAATAAAAGGATAGCCAACTTCTTTCATCGGTCTATCCTCATATACCTTATATCCTAATTTTTGACATCGTTTAAATAACTCGTCGTAAATTGCTTGGTCTACTGATTTCATTAGTTCACCAACTTCTTCATGTCATCAAGGAAAATACGTTTCTGTGAATCGTACGATGGTTTTACAAAAGGTTGAGCAGACATAAAACGCGTGCCGTATTCTAGATAAGCAGCGTATTCTGTTTTAGGTGATACGACACCAGTTAAACCATTTCTACTGATTTTTTCTTCTATTGAACTTCTGGTTTCGCCAGTAGGCTCAATTTTTTTCAACTTGCCACCTTTAACTTTTATATAATGACCTTTAAAATTAGCATTACGCTTCATTTTACGTTTCATTTCTATCGTGTTTTCTTCTACAACTTTTTTAACCAAATCCATCGTTACATTTTCTTTAAGTTTATCAGATAACGTATTAACACCAGTTATCATAACCGCTCTATGTTTCGCCATGATATTCCTCCACAATTAAACTGTTTCTATACTGTGGTTTCGTATCTTTCACAAGCTGCCAATTCTTACTATCAAACTCAACATAATCAAATTTAGGTATTTCATAATGTGGCATAACTCGAATGACTTTACGACCCTCTTTAACACTGCCAAATAGCACGACAGAACGTTCTGCACCTAAGTCCGTTACATTTACATTAGCAACTGTTTTAACATCGTCAGAACGCACATATTCGCTTGTGTCAGTGTCATAAAACTCTTTGCCTAATTCCACAAACGTTACTTCATTCATGAATCTCATATAAATCGAAACACCCCTTTTAGTGGGTCGTCCTCTAACGCTTTCTTACGTTTGAATTCTGTTATTTCGTCCTTAAACTCGTCGAAATCAGAATCAGGAAACGAGAAACTAAGACCTTCTTCTGAATACGACTTCATTCCCTCGTTAGAAAGCCTATTGAACCGTTTAACAGACACATCAGCGATAATATAGTTAAATTTACTAGGTATATCGTCTGCGGTGTCTACGGTCAATAAAACAGCTAATCGTTGAGTGGTTAGTTTTTCAATGACTTTTAACTTTTCTTCGAGTGAACCATTGATAAGCGTTTGAATATCATCAAACATCTAATCACCGCCTATTATTTTTCGGTTTCGGTAACAGTAGGAGCCTTAACAGTTAATTTAACCACTTTTGTTTCATCGTATAAGTAAGCAGCGTAATGATTATCAGACGTGATTACTGTTGTTTTTGCGTACAATATCGCGGTCTGTTTCAACTTGAACGCCACGTTTAGTAACAAGTTTTAATGCTGGTTGATTAGCTACTACTTTAAATAGTAACGCTTCGCCTTTTTTAAGTTTTTTAGAGCGAATAACTTCAGCGCCTAATAAAACTCCATAAGTGCCAGATACGATTCTGTTAGCTCCTAATTCAGTACCGTTTAACCATTCTTTGCCAGCTGATAAACGTAATTTACTTGCATCTAATGGGTTCATCACTAAAACGTAACCTTGCGCATCTTCATCGTTGAATACGTCTAACGCATTAGATAAACCATCTACAGTTGTTTCAATAGTAGCTGTTTGGCTAGTTCCTTTTGCAGCCGCTAATAAATCATCATCAACTTTGTTAGCTAAAGCTAATCCTAATTGTTTATTTGATTCCCCAACTGGATCACCATATCCACTTAATACTGCTTCATCTGTAATTTCTGTACCTTTCGCAGCTTTTTTCACTTCAACTTCTTTAGTAGATGTTCCGATTTTATCTAAAGGAATTGATTCACCCTCTGCAACGTCTTTCGCATCGCCGATGTAAGTGAACGCTGGGAATGTTAATTTACTTCCTGGTCGTCCTGTCAAAGTAGTATCTACTTGTGCTAACGGTGTAAAACGTAAAGCATTTTTTAATTCATAAGATACGATAGGTGCTAACACCTCTGGATTTACTAAATCTGCAATTTTTGTCGTCATATTCTAATGACCTCCTGTAATTTTATTGAATTCTTCTGGATTATTTCTTGCTAACTCTGCTTTTTCTGAATAAGTCATAGCGTTAAATTGTTCTACTGTAACTGTTTGTGTATTGCCTGCAACTTTCTTCGGAGTTTTACCAGTGTTGCGTGCTATTTCCCACTGTTCTTGTAAGTTATTTACATAAGCGGTTAATGCTTCAACACCTTTTTTAGTGCTTTCTGCGTCCTCTGAAACAAAATAAGACACAATATCATCAGTAATCGGAATCTTCTGTTCAGATAGCATTTTTCTTGCTTCTTTTTCCATTTCTCTGATATTTTCTTTTTTCTCGTATTCAGCAATACGTTTTTCTAATTGTTTTTTTCATGTAATGCTTTTTGTTCAGCGTTCATTTTGGCAAGTTTTTCTGCTTCTTGTTTCTTAGCTTCTAAATCTTTCTGCCATTTAGCGAACTTTTTATCTACAATTGCGTTAACGTCTTCATCTGTGTATTTAGCTTGTTGAGTTGTTTCTTTTGAAGGGCTAGCTTCCTTCTTTTCTTCAACTTCCTCAACTGCTACTTCTTGTACTTCTGTTTCTTCCATTATTGATAGCTCCTTCCATATCTTTTATCGTGGTTAAATGCTTGCACGTTATCCATTTGCTTTTAACGTCTTCAATGCTTGGACAAAATAAAAAAGCAGTCGCTAGACTACTTTAAAGTTCGTTATCTTTAATTTATAAATATATTCGTCCATCTTTTGTTTCTACATAATCATTCTCAAAATCATTGTCCTTAATCACTTGATGTAATACTTTGCCGACACGGTTAATCATGTCCTCGTCTTGTTCCTCAAACCCTGCTTCATAAAATATAGCGTGAGTTAACTCGTGAAAAAACGTATCTTCTTTACGTTCATCGCTCATGTCCTCCACAAGTTCAATTTGAGTGTTTAGATAGTCGCATGAACCTTGATAATTACGTTCGCCGTCAATGTCGATAAAAGGCTTAGTCACGACATCATATGTTATCGCTCCGACTTGGACAGTGTCGGGGATGGTAGAATTATTTTTATAATCAAGCGTTTCTTCTGAATCGTCACAACCGAATAAAGTTACTTTACTCATACTTCCCCTCCTAAAATCTCTTTTATACTATTCAACTTTTCTTCTGCTTCTTTTAGTCGTTCGTATTCTGCGACAGGTATTGAAATCATGTCATCTTTTTCTTCGTCTATACCCATTAAATAATCAACTGTTACGTTACCGAGGTCTGCAATAGTCTTTAATCTATCTGGAGTAGGAACGGCTTTATTTTTCTCCCATCTTGAAACATTACTTTTATCAGCTACAGGTGTAAAAAGCATTCCAAACCCTTCTAAACTTAATCCATTTAATAACCTAATACTTTTTATCTTATCTCCTAAAGTATCTTTCACTAGTATCCCCTCCTCAATACTGCAAATCTTTAATCTCTCTATCACTTATCGGTGCAGTCGTACATCGGCAATTCGGATGCATTGGTGAAGCATTCTTTCCAGCCTCTAATTTAGATACGTCGTGAATACTTCCGTCCAATGATTTACAAATCGAACAAGCAGTAGGCTCTGATATAAACTCGTATTTTTTAACGCCGTATTCTTTAAATGATTGCTCTTGCAGTTCAGTTTGGATTCGTGCAGATTCTGTTTTGATTAGTCGATACGCTTGTGATTGAGTAACATCGAATGTTTTCCTTAACTCTCTAGCAACTACACGTGGGTTATGTCCACCGACCAACTGCTTAGTAATCAACTTCTCTAACTCTAGTTTTAACTCTGTCTGATAGCTCCATATACGCTCACTGAAAGATGTGTTTTTAAACGTTCCGTTCACGACAGCTTCTACGATCTTCTTGTAATCACCGAATATTGTTTCGCCTAAAATACCAGCTTGAAATTCTAACTCTTTGTAACCCTCGATTGACAATTCTTTACGTAGGAATTTATCTAACTCATCAAACGTTGAAATCATTTCTAAACCAATGTTAGCTTTTAATAATTCAAGTCGTGACATCCTCATTTTTAAGTTGTATAACTTCAGTTCATAGTTTGCTCTATCTGAAAAGTCTCTACGTTGAACATAATCTTTCGCCTTACGTTGAAACGCTTCTACGTCCATCTTGTCGGCTCTCATACGTGCTTCAACTGTTGAGATATTCTCACGCTTAGCATATCGTTCTAATTCTGCGTTGATTTGTTTCTGTATATCGTCACGTAGCAACTGCATGCGTTTATTTACTTCTCTAACGAGTTCTTTATCTTTCAGTATGTTCTGATTCATCTTACGTTCGGACCAGTAACGTGTGTTTTAGTCATTTACACCGACACCTCGTTTATCTCCATTTACCCAAATTGTTTATCGCAATTACATTCGCTGTATTAAACGTTATTTGAGTTCTCCACTCCAATTCTTTAAACGTCATGAAGTAGCCTTTTTGTGCGAGTTCGATATTTCTCTTTAGTTCTTCTTCTGTTGCAATTACTTTTATTGACTTGTTATCAATCGTGATTATTTCTATCACTTTTTCCATTGCTAAACCTCCTCGACTACTTCTTTTGCTGGTGTAATGTCAAACGATTCATTATCCATTTTTTCTTTATTCTCTGTTTCTATCCTGTCAATCTCTGCTCGAACGTCTGGCACGATTGACAATGCAGATAATGCCGTTTCTTCACTTGTCACGTTTAGTAACATTGTGGCTGTTTCTGCTTCTTCTTTAAGATTTTTAGGTTGGTTACGTGCAAAGTGAAATTCTAGCTCTTTCCATTTGTCACTTTCAGATTCTGGAAAATTAGTTTGGACACTAAAAAACAAGCTATAACGAGTTCTAAGCGCACTCTCGAACTTTCGTTGGAAAGATAACGCTAGATTACTCATAGCTTGTAATTTATAGGCTAATGCAGTACCAGAAGTTGACGCCCCGAATTTCTCGTCTGAAATATCTGCTACCATTGATGTTTTAAAAATTAATCGTTCGATACGATCCAAATAGTTTTCTGTCATTTGGTCACTATCGGGTTTATCTAAGAATTTAACGACGGCTTTCTCTGAACCCTCACCACTTGCGTTAATCGTTCTTGTATCTCTCATAGTCGTCATTGTTTGTTCGTCAATAGGTAATCCAAGCATTAACATATAACTATCACTAAAATATTCCACGTCATTCGCTTTCTCTGACAATGCTTTATTGTAGTTATTAATCAACGAACGTGTGCCCTCGAATATTCCAATACGTTCTTCATTAAAGTAAAACTCGTACACTGGTAAATCATCATATATGTTTTCTGTTTCTTCGATGTAACCAATCTTATCCGTTCCATCTTGCGTTTTAAACGTATACTCACATTCTTTCGTGTAAACAGCACCAGATAATACGCCATCATCATCTACGCTATAACTCACCGCAAACAATCGTTCTTGCGCTACTGTGTCGTCATAAACAATGAACATATTTTCTGGACTAACATAAGTAACTCGTGTCTGCGTTTCTTCATCTTGATACATCAATTCATAAGCACGACCATAAACGCATGCTAGTTTAGCTAACTCATGTTCAGTGTCCTCAATGTCATTTGTGCTTTCGAACAACTCAACCTTTTCTGCTATTGGTTTATCGGGATGTGATTTTTTTACTGGTATACCGTTAAAATATCCCGTAAACGTGTCTACGATATATTTAGGAAACCCAACAGCCAATCTAACATCTGGCTTGTACTGTGCTTTTGCTTGTTGCTTGTAAATTTGCATGTAACCTTTATACATATTCATTAATTCTTGGTAACGCGGTAACTCTGCTTGGTGTTTTTGTATAAATTCTTTTACAACGTCTGAAGTGATTTCTTTATCCTTATCGAACGTCATAATTTTCGGTGGTTTAAAATATTCCAATTACAATCCTCCTTTGAAAAATTGTACTTTAATCTGTCCTTTGCCGTTTATTGCTTCTACGGCGTATCTAGTTGCATCTATAACGTGGTTATATGAATCAATCGGTCTATTAGTATATTCGTTTGTCTTGCTGTCTTTAAGCCAGGTATAGTTTTCTAACTCCTCAATCAACTTCACACAACGTTCATCAACCACAAAATCATATTGCTGCAGGAAGTTAATCCCTTGAATGATTGAATCGGGACCCTTTTTAGCTGGTTTAATTCGTTCAATACCATTTCTACGCATTTCCTCAATAGATTTCTTTTCAGCAGAATCAGCAGTGATAACTTCTTTTGAATAGCCTAAAGTTTTAATCGTTTCTGCTAACTCGTTGTTCAACATCCCTTTTTTAACGTATTCCTCAATGAAATAAATCGTTTTGTTGTCTTCATCTATTTTTAAGTGAATAAAAGCAGACGGGTCATTAACGAAACCAAAATCGACGCCAAAATATGACGGTAGATGAGATAGTTCATCTTATTCAATAATCTACGTTCATACTTAGGGAAAATAAGCTTATCTAACGTAGCAAACTCGCCAAGTGCATATATTTTGTAGTAAGCCTCATTACGTTGTGCTAAAAGTTCTATATTTTGCTTTGTACGTTCATCTAAGAAACGATTGTGTTTATATGTCGTTTGATAAACTTTTGCGTCTGGTTGCTTATTAATGAAGAAATACGAATAAACCCAATTCACTTTAGAAACTGGGTTAAACATCATGTATATTTGTTTGTCTTTATGCTTTTTCTCACGAGTTCTAAGTGTTAACTGTGTGTAATCATCAAGTGTGAATTCTGTCGCTTCTTCCATCACAACGTCCGAAACACCTTTAATAGACTTAATCTTTTCAGGGTTGTCCATCCCTTTAAAAATAAACTGTGCTTTATTAGGTAGTTCAATACGTCTGTCAGTCATGTTAACTTTGCAATGCTCTAATATCTGGAACGACGACAAACATTCTAAAACATCTTGAAAAATAGATTCTTTAATCGTTGACGCTACTTTTCTAAGCCACAGAACACGTCTAGGATGCTCCCAATTCTGCAATGACTTAAGCACGACCTTTTGTACTACGCCGTGCGATTTACCACTACTAGCACCGCCATAATGAACTTCAGTAGGGTAGGAGTAATCAAACAAGCAATCGTATATATAATCATTAAATACTGTTTCGGGTTTTGGTATAGATATATTAATCGTCATCTTTATCACCAATCACAATATTAATGTCAGTGTTTTTAAGTCCACATCACGTTTTTCGGTGAACACGCCATTTATCTTATAAAAATGTTCTAGCGCTTGATTACGTTCTTTAGAACTAGCTGAATGTTGATGCAATTCTTCAGATAACACTTCTTGTGTTTCTGGATCAAGTTCTCTAGATACATAAATTTGCGGTTCACCTCTTGCAATTGACGATGTAATAGCCAACGCTTCTTCCATTGTTAAATGTTTTTCTGTTTGGATTTGTTTTAACTTTTCTTTGATATATTCCGATACACTTCCACCTTTATCCACCAGTTTTTCTTTTGCATTCTTAGCATAGTTTTCTGTATAGCCTGCCCTTATCGCTGATTGATATGCGTTGCCTGTGATGATGTACTCATCAGCAAACGCTTGTTGTCGTTGATTTAACTCACTCACTTTCCATCACCACCTTTCTACCAGCTAACTTTAATCGCATTCGGAAACTTATCACTATCTTCTACTGTGTAACCTGCTTTGTTTAATTCTTCTGCGATTTGTTCTTTCAATTCACCTGAATCAATTACCACAAATTTATCGCCTTTGCCTAGAACATTTTCTTTGTACTGATTTTTAATCGTTTCGTTAATCTGTTTTAACTTCTCGTCTAACACTTCTTTTTTAAAATCGCTGTTCAATTCTTCTAACGTTGTTAAACCCATTGCTATTCCTCCTTGTTATAATGTGACACGCACCAGTCTAAAAGCTCATCTGCTTTTGTTTTTGTGTAATTTTCGCCATACGCTAATAAAGTAATTTGTTCTTCATCAAAATCTTCTACAATATCAATTAAAAATACTGGTTCTTTAATATCGTTGTAATCTCGTTCAATAGTTCTTTTTACTAAATTTAAATAATCTTTATCTTCATGAATTACTACTTTACGTTTATACATGTGTTACCTCCTACGCATAATAAAAACGCATTAACTAATAATAATTAATGCATCAAACGAACATCTTACTTAACAACCCTTTTTTTAATTGTTTTATATTTTCTACTTCGCTTTCTTTTTCTTTATACCTATTATCCATTTGCCGCACTATTTTAGCTATAGTGACTTGCTCCACATACCCGTGAAGCTGTATAGGAAAATTTGCTATTTCTTTTTCTTGTATATTTATACCAGTAGAATATTTATTAATAAACTCATTTATGTTCCTTTGTAGAATTATATTGAAATAATATCTATCAATACCAGCTTGCGGAATTATAACGACGTCTTTGCTTTTTATTGTTCCTGGCTCGTATAAAAAACCTATTTGCCCTCTTGTTGCAGAAATTTGAATGTAAGAACTGCCAGCTGGATAGACTTTACCTTTTTTAGCTCTTTCGAAATCTGCCACATCTTCTAACTTAACTTCTAAATATGTATTGATATCTATCATAATAAGCTCAACTGCTCCCCTTTATATGTTTTCTTTCTTGGGAAATGGTTATTTCTTTGATAAAAATAATTAGACAGACCGTCTATTTCTTCTTGTACGCTTGAATTTACATCTGAACTCACTAACTCTGACAACATAGACGCTAATTCAATTTCGCTCTCCCTAATTTTCTTATCTATTTCTTGCAACTCATTTAAGTTTTTTGTTAAATCTATTGGTTCTTCTTCTTCAAATGTATCAACATAACGCGGTATATTTAAGTTAAAGTCATTTTCTAGGATTTCATCAAACGTTATTACATTGCTAAATTTATCAACTATTTCCCTTTCATGGTAAATGCTTAGTATTTTGTTCACATTGTCTTGCTCTATTACGTTGTAGCTTCCACTTTTTACGCACTCTTTAGAAGCGTCAATGAACAACACATCTTTATTACATCTATTTTTTTTCAATACAAGTATTACTGTAGGTATATCAGTTGCTATAAATGCTTTTGGTGGTAAACCTATAACAGCATCTATGTAATTAAGTTCCAATAATTTTTGTCTTATTTTCCCTTCTGCTGCCCCTCTAAAGAGAACACCGTGCGGTAAAATTATGGACATAACTCCGTTTTCTTTTAACATGTGTAACCCTTGTAGTAAAAACGCATAATCTGCTTTTGCTTTCGGAGCTAACACTTCATAATCTTTGAACCTATCTTCTTGCAGCCTCTCTTTTTTAGCATCCCACGGTATTGAATAAGGCGGGTTCATGATAGTTGTTTCAGCATTAATTTCAGGTATTTCGCTTATTTTTTCTATATCGGAATAGATATCACTCTTAGACAGCTTATAAATACTTTTAGCTTCTCTTGTCAAAGAGTCACCATGAAAAACTGTAGCGTCAACATTCCTTATCGCAAGATTGAATAATAAAAATGGCATCGCTCTATCAGAAAACTCCTCACAATAGAATGACGCATCTTTATTTTCTGAATATCGCTTAATCGTTAAGCCACCAGTTCCCGCGCATATATCAGCATTTGAGTCAACTGGACCTAAAACGCCGCTTGCTATTTTTATTATTCCATCAGGCGTAAAATCTTGTTTTTTCCCTTTCCGGTCAGAATGCTCTGCTTGAAAATATTCCGTAAACCAATCGTATGACAAGTCGCTTTCTTTTTTTAAAAAACGATTAAATAAATCTTCTCTAACTTCTTTTTGTTCTAATATTTCTGATAATTTATACGAAGCGTGAAAACTCTCATCTACGCCTATTAAATTGTTTATATCGCTTATTGATAGCATAATCACACCTCTTTACATACATAATAAAAACGCATAACCCTTTGACAGATTATGCGTTATAAAAATAAAAAAATAGCAAGAAAAAAGTTTCCTCTTAGTCTTGGCGGACGAGAAAATTAGCATATCGCTAAACAGATAGAACCTAAAAGGAGAAAATATAAAATGAATTAACTGTAATAAAATTTTTCGTAGGTTCTATCAGTTTAACAAGCGACTGTAAAACGTTGGAGGCGAAAACAGTCGCATTGCTAAATTTTCTATACTATAAATATAATTCATTTGACATCGGACATGTTGCTGAATTAGTCCGATTTAAACTAATTTTCCTGTTTCATACGCATATGTCTCTAAAATTTTATATCGCCATTCGTAAATAGTTGACTTAGAGACATACTCACGTTCTGCTACTTCCGACCATTTTAAATATGAGTATTCACCCCACATGTATTTTTCAACGATATGTTTCAGCTCATTCGATAACTTGCTAAATGCGTTCTCTATCGCTTGATTTTTTAAATAATTTATTTGGTACGGTATGCTTTCGTCTTTAAATATTAGATCGTTCAACGCTTTCTCATTACGTCCTCCGCTACCTTTTACCCAAAAGTTTGCATCATCTTCTTTCCACGCACGTCCTAACATAATCGTTGCCATGTTAACTTGAAACTGTCTATGTTTACGGAACTCTAATTCTAATGACTTTAATTCAGCGTCGTCTAATAATTTAACTGCCAATAGCTATCCCTCCTGTTTCATCAGCCACATAGCTTGCATAATACAATAAGTAGCCATATCAAATAGTGTGTCGATTTTACTTTCGTCTACCACATTCGCTTTATTTTTAGATAAGTTTTTAGCACGATTAAACTTATCGCCTATTCTAACTACTCCAGCAACTTCCCCGAACTCATCTAATGATTGCTCGAATGAATTGCCGTAATCTGCGTTTTTAGCTAGATACGTTTGTTCTAATTCCTGGATAATTTTGTGGAAAAGTTCTTCGTTGTTTTCACTAATAGATTCTATTATGTCTTTTACATTGTCATGTGGTTCCATGTTAATACCCCTCTCTCAACCTCTTATAATTAATCTCGTTTTTCTCGTAGTACGCTTGTTCAAGTTCTTCTGTAGTGACGCCTAAATTTTTAGTGTAACTTAGAAAAATATCAATCAATGAAGTTACGTTTGCTTCTTTAAAAAAGATATCGTCATTAACAGTTGTTCGCAGGTGTTGTATTTGAGCATTCAAGTCTAAAAACAATTCATCATTTGTTGTTTCAAATTCAAAATCGCTATGAATTTCAACCTCTAACTGATTCGCTAAACTTAATATAAAATGCAATGCGTCTGAACATTCTTCGACTAGCGTTAATTTGTGTGCTTGTTGACGAGTGAGTTTCTCGTTATTACTCCCTAATCTGTCAAAATAATAAATTTCTTTAAAATATGGACTTTTACATTCGTAAAATCTCTTTTCGTCAACTTTCCCCTTGTTATCCTTCCAGAACTTAAAATGTTCTGAACAATTCGCTATCTCTGCTATTTCAACATCTAAAGAAACTAATGTTTGGTTAAATCGCTCCTCTGCTGTCATTTCTGGTTTCTCTGATAAAATAGCGTTATCTAGTTCTTCCTGCATTGTTTGTAGTTTTTTGAAGTTCATTTGTCGGTCTCCTTTAAAATTCTGCCACAAATAGGACAGTAGTTAATAGTAAAACTAACGTAATGTAAATCTGATTTTTTCCTATAGCTTGTCATTTGATAATCTTCGTTAGCTTTTTCAATAAATGTATGATCTCCGTTTTCAAAAACTTGAATTGGTTCATCTGCCACATTGTCATTATTCATAGTGCAATACTTACACATATTATTAACCTCCTACTTTTTATCACTGAAATGGCTAATATCACTCTTAGCTTGTAAATACCCTATTTTTTCACTAATTCCGTATGGATTGTCTGGAAAATCATGTGTTTTCATTTTATCGTCTAAGTATTCAAGCATTTTCAGCGTGTAATTTGTATCATTTCCAATTTTTGAAGCAAAATATCCTAATAAATAAAATAAAACACTTGTTATAATCAATGTAACTTCTTCCATGTTAATCACACTCCACTTTCACTAATCGTCTAGCATTATCTGACGTTCTATTTATCCATGTTGGAGTAGCGTAGAATTTAACGCTATCGACTTTTATTTTTAACTTACTTGCAATTTCTTCTAACGTTCCAAACGCTATTTCTTTATCACCTTTATACACTGAATACATTTAATCACTTCACTTTCAAACACTTATTTTTAAATACATATCCCTCATTTTCCAACTTAGCTCGTAATCCCGCTTCTGTCCGATTTATCTTTTGCGCTGCTGCGGATAAGCTAACACCTTTTTCTAACAACGTAATAGCAATTTTTATATCCGTTTCGCTATACTTATTACTCTTATGTGTAGTTATCGGTGTATTATCCAACCCCAAATCATAAATTTTTCTTTTGATCGCTGCATGATTTCGATTGATTCGTTTCGATATATCTGAATAAGTATATTTATCAGCTTTTAGCATTCGTTTAAGTTCTGCTATTTCCCACGATGCCCATCGTCTTCTTTTATCAGTTCTTGCGACATTATTCTTTCGTGCTATCTCAACCCATTTAGGCTCTTTCCCCATCGAGAAATAAGGGAAGTCATTCCAGTCTATTCTCCCCTTATTTTGTTCTGCCCATTTCCAAAAACCGTCTAAACTAACCGTTCTATATTTCTCTTTCTTTCTTGCAGGAAATTGACAATGCTTTATCCAGTATTCGACAGACGACCTGTTTATGTTCGTGTAATAACAAAAATCTGCCACTGTAACACTAGAAGCAACATCATTTTTTCTAAGTCCCATTTTTTGCGCCTTATTAGTTACTGAACCGACATTTCTACCAAGTTTTCTTGCTATTGCTTCATCTTTTGAAATACCGTATTTATCTTTTAAATAATCAGTTTCTTCAGTCGTCCACTGACGTCGCATTTTTATACCTCCAATTTATTCATCACTAAACTCTTAACTGAACACCCGTAAAAATCACACAATAGTTCATCAAAATATTGAATCGTCTTAACCGTTATAATTCGTTTCCCATTTCGAAGTTCTCTAACAGTGCTTCGTTCTGTTTTAAGTTCTCTACTTAACTTACTGTTATCTGTTTTTGTTTTTAGCATGAATTGGTTTAAGTTATGACTGAAGTTATCAATCACATCATTTCGATTATCCAATTCACTAATAAATTCATACGCTTCTCTGTAATCTTTATTTTTATCAGCTAGTTCTTTAATCGCCTCTAATTCATTCTGTAAGCTAACAACTCGCTCTTTGTAATTCTTTAAATCATGATTTATTGTTTTACAGCTTACTTTGCTTTTATATTCTTCATATCTGTTTCTAACCCTAACAACTTCCGATTCACTTGCTCTCAATTCACTCTTAAACCGGTCTAAATCTTCCGTAGCACGTTCATATTTACGCGTCGTATCTCTTGCACTCAATTTAGCTGCATCACGCTCACGTGTTAATATATCGACTTGTCCTTTAAACTCTTGAATTGTCTTTTCGTAGTTCGTAATATTTAACGCTAGCTCATTCGCTAGTTCGTTACGTTTCTTTTTAGTTAGTAAAATCATTAGTTTTCCTCCTTCACTTCACAGTCACTCTAACTGCTTGAAATTCATAATAACCACGCTTCGTTCTAATTAATTGACCTGTTTCAACTAATCTTGATAGTTGACCAACTGCTTCATTACCAACTTTTTCTCCAATTTCTTTAGTCGTAGCACCATTATTTTCTCTAACAAAAGTTACTACTTTATCTCTTATCGCTATTCCCCATGCCGTTTGTGAGTTCATTATTATTCCTCCAACTCTTTTAAATATCTAGTAACTTCATAACCTCTTGATTTTTTATCGTTTCGAACCATAAAAGTCACATAAGAAGCATTAATTCCGATTATCTCTGCTACTTTATACGTTGACCCAACACGTGCAACTTCTTTTCCGCCTTTACTCACGATGTAAATATATTTACCTTTACAACCACCCGACGGTTCACGTTGAGCTAAACCTTTTTTAGGCTTAATCACTTTGGCGTTTTTGCGTTTATCTCTTCCAATCTCATTACGCAATTTTTTAATCTCTTTGCACGTTTTACAACTCTTCACATTGCATTTATTCGGTTCGCCATGCTTATCAACTAAATAAATTATTTTGTTTGCTTTTATGATTAAGTCAGACATTGTTGTCACCTAACACGATTTTTAACGCTTGTTCTGGACTTCTCGCAACTCCTGCAATCAATCCATATTTTTTCATGCGATCAATAAATATTTTCTGTGCGTCCCTAACCGTTCCTTTCGCATTTTTCACTTCAATAAAAAATATTTTTCCGTCAGATAAACGACAACCCATTAAATCTGTAAAACCTTTCGGCAGTCCTGTATCAAACCATCGACCGTCTTTCATCTGAACTTTTCCCACATTTGTTCTAAATACCAAACAATTATTTTTACCTAGTGCCAATCTAATCTCATTTTGAATCTCGTGTTCCGATTTCAATAAACACACCTCGTTTTTAAAAATTAGGGAGGGTACCCCCTGTCGTTCGTCCTTACTCTCCCAACGGATTAAGACATTTTAATTAATGATTAGGGAGGGTTTGAACGAAATTCCTATACTTTTATATATTTTTACTAATATTATTTTTATTATTAAAGTTATATTTAACTATCCCTACTATCCCTAAAAAGAATAAATAAATATATAAATATAGATATAATAAGGGTTTTCGACAGGGAGGGTTGAAATCAAAACTATCCCTAAACCCTCCCCGAACTATCCCTAAAGTATCTGACGGATATTATCGAATGCTCTTGCAGTCAATTTAATCCCCTCATATACCATGACACCGTTCGACTTTTTCTTGTTATACCTTTTACTTACTTCTTTACCGAATTTCGTATTACTAAAATCATGCTCATTATTTTCTTTCGCCCATTCACGATAAGCATTAAACAGCTCGCTAGCCTTAATTTTGTAATCTGGACCAGTTTCGCACTGTTCGTCAATAAATCGAGATATAACATCCATTTCTTGTCTATATTCTTTACTCGCTTCATAAACTGCTTTCGGTTGCTTTAATCCCTCTCTCTGCCACATTAAACAACCAGTAATGCACCAATTTAGTATGCCGACCATTTCACTTCTTAATTTATGTGGTAGATTTTTATCAACTTTATGATCTGGAATTTGTACTGTGAAAGGAATTAAATTTAAACGTCGCCAAATTCCATCGTCTGTTCCTCGTATAATAGGTTTGTGGTTAGTCGCTAGCCATAATTTAAACTCTGGTTCGAACTCGAATTCTTTACCGTATAAATGTCTAGCTGTTACTTTATCGCCACCAGTCAACTGTTTAACAAGACCTTCATCAAGCCTTACTCCTTCGTTAGGTTCTGAACTGGTAACTAACCTAGCACCTTTTAAGCGTGCGATATCTGAATTGGCGTTACTAGAATTTTGTTTAACCATGATTGTTTGCGCCTGCATCGTCATGGCATAACTACCCATGATTTCAGATATAATATCTAAAAATACAGACTTACCGTTTCGACCGTTACCGAAAAGAATAAACATTGATTGTTCTCTCGTGGACCCAGTTAGCGAGTAACCGACTGCTTTTTGTATGTAATGAATTAATTCTTCATCGTGTGCGAATATCTCACTAATAAATTCTTCCCATTGTGGGCAATCAATCGTGTCTGTGTATTCAACTGTTGAAATTCGTGTAAATAATTTATCTATTTCGTGGTCGAATAACTTGCCATCAGTTAAAGACAAGTAACCATTTTGCGTATTAAATAATGTTTTATCTTTATCAAATTCTTCTGGAAGAACTGCCAAGCGATGTTTTACTTCGTCCATCATAGCGTTCTTACCTGCGTTACCTCGTGAACGTTTAACGTGTTTATCCCACGCTTTTAAAATATTGTTTTTAGTATCTTCATCCATATCTTCCGATAATTCGATTGGCTCATTCTTCATGATTTCAACAGTCGTATCAATCATTTTTCTAACTTCACCAGTTAGATCCTCCTGCCACACTTTACCGTTGTAGTAATACCAAACTTTATTAATGTATGAGTATTTAACTAAGCTACCGTATATATCACAAAACCTATCCGCATTACCTGTATCATCGTAGGAATAAAACTTTCGTTCTTTCGGTTTATCTTCCTGGTCTTTAATATAAATCTTAAAATCAGTTTTTTGTTTCGGATTGTAGATTGAACTTGTTTCGTGAATTGCTTTATCTAACAATGCTTGACCGTATGTTTTCGGTCCTCGTTTTTCATCGTATTTATCACGGTACATTGCTGAATTTCTAAAAATTTCATCCATTTTAGAAAAATCTCTACCGCACCAAAACGCTAAATCGTTCGCAAATGCTAAATCCGCTTCTGACTGCGAATCATAAAACGATTCCCAACCACCGTCTAAAAACACTTGGAATCTGTTACCTTGTTTTGATTGCTTTGCTTTTTCGATGATTTCATCTACAGATAAATCAATTGTGGGCATATCTTTATCACGATTAAACTCGATAACTTTAGATTCACCTATGTAACGCTTGTATAAGCGTTCTACGGTCGTTTTCTTTGGTTCTGATATAGTTTTATACTCGCTTGCTATATTGCCTGTCATGACGAAGAAACGACCGTTATTGTATATCTCGACATCGCCTTTACGTCTGCGTCCTTCTGGCAATTCTCCTTTAGCGATAATATGAATACCTGTACCAGATTGTGAGTATTCCGAATATGATTTCATTGATTCGATAAACTCATAAATCATGTTGCTTTCAATGTCGCCTGTTAAATATCGTTGTATTTCTCCCTCTGCATTATCAATGTCAATTCCGAAGTACGGAGGTTTAAAGAAGAAACCTAAACCTGTACCGCCATATAAATGAATGGCAGAGAGTGCAGTCTGATAATCAGACCACGTACTCTCATCATTCGATTTAGCATGTTGACCAGTGTATGCATTGAAAGGAACTTTAGTATTTTTTTGACGTTTCTCATCCCAAACGAGTTTATAAATACACCAATGTTTGAGATTTTTTAATTCGTCTGGAATATGTTCGTACATGTTAATTGCCCCTTAAATTTATTTAGAATGGAAGATCATCTTCTTGAAGTTCAACTGTAGCTGATGCTGATCTTCCAAAACTTGGTTCATCACCTTTTTTGAATTGATGATTTAACACGCCTTGAACGCTTGATTTTTCCCAACGTTTCACATTCACGTTTTCGTAAGTTTTACCGTTATATTCTGATGTTTCATTTTTAATTGTTACTTTTACTGGTTTAAGCACAAAGTCTGCTAGTAGTTCATCTAAACCGTTGTATTGTTTACCATCTTGAAGTTGTAATGATTGAGCAATTGCCATAATCATTCCCTCGTTATACTTACCGTCTTTTTTAGATTTCCAAACTTTAGGAAATACGTGAGCATTTTTATAAGGTTGATCCACATCGTTTCTTACAACTAAATCAATATTGATATATTCTGAACCACTTGGTGTAGCGTCCTCGAATGCTTTGTTTACAAATACCTCGTAAGTACCGTCTTTAATTCCACCTGTTTGAGTTGCTTTTGAAAAATCTAAGTTAAATGTTGTCATGTTTGATAATCTCCTTTTTATAAGTTAATTTGTTTTTCTGTGATTGTTGCGTTACATTCTGCGTATTTTCTTGAATACTCGATAACTGCTTTTTCAGCCTCTTCTTTAGTTAGATGAACACTGACACAAGTTGACCAAGAAATATCTCCGTCTGTGATTATGTAGATTGTTGTCATTATTTAGTCTCCTTTTTATTGTTTATTTAATATTCCTAATAATTTTGCTTGATGATAAACCCAACCTGGTTTATAACCTTTGCTCTTTGCTAATTCATGAAGCTCAGCCATATTTTTACAGTCGCTTGGCTGCTTAAAATTAAGCACTATTTTTGTTTCCCCTACCTTTACTAATTCAGCATCTTCATCTATATCTAAATGAGATTCTTTAAGTTCGATAGGTTGCTCCCAACCACAATGTGGGCATACTCTGCTTTCATTTTTTTCAAATACCATAAAGCAGTTCTTACATTCAACAACAGCTATGTCACTTTCTGTATTTGTTTTTTTCTTACTTTTTAAATTCCATTCTCTATCCATATCAGGTAGTCCAAACGTACCGACATTTCCAACGTGGTCTATAATCACTGACCGTTTGCCTGGTTGGTATCTCATACCACGCATTGACTGTTGAATGTATAAACTAAGTGACTTAGTTGGTCGTAGCATGATTACCGTTGTGCAATCTGGAACATCGAAACCCTCACCGATTAAATCGACATTGCATAATATTTTTATTTCTTTTTGTCTGAATTTTTCGATAATTTTTTCGCGTTCTATTTTAGGCGTCTTAGCGTCGATATGAGCCGCTTTATATCCATTGCGATTAAATACATCCGCTGTGTGTTTACTTGCTTCTATCGAGTGACAATACGCTATTGCTTGCTCGTTATCAGCTAACTGTTTATAATGCTTAACTACATCGCCATAAATCCGTTTTTCGATTGCGTTATCCATTGATTTTTTTGTAAAATCTCCAGTGCTTGCTTTCTTTAATACGTCTGTATTGATTAATTTAGGTGCGTAGTATTCATATGGTGCCAGGCGTTCGTTTTCGATTAACCATTTAACTGATGGTCCTTCGATTAACACATCATTCACATCGCCTAACCCACTACCATTCAAACGTATTGGTGTGGCAGTGAAACCGAGCTTTCTAACATCTTTAAAATAGTCGTATATCTTTCTGTAACTACTTGCTAAACCATGATGGTTTTCATCTGTGATGATTAAATCTGGTTTAGGTATTTTGTCTAGCTTATTAACAATCGTCATAACCATACCGAATGTGACATGATTTAGGTCTACACCAATCATTTCGAACGTTCCTTTGATTTGGTCCAATAATTCTTTTCTGTGGACCAGGAACAACACGTTTTTCTTATTACTTGCAGCCATTCGTGCAATCTCTGCAATCATGACCGATTTTCCACTACCACAGCCCGACACGATACAAGGTGAGTTATAACCTTTTATATATGCTTGACGTGTGCGATTGACTAAGTCTTGTTGGTAATCATATAGTTTCATGAATAATCAACTCGTTTTGTTTACATCCTGGTCTATCATCTAGTTGGTTTTTCGCATAAGTTGAGTTGCTAGCTGTTAAGATATACCCACGTTCACCATCTTCTTTAACGATTAGCCGACCAACGACATCACATAAACCGAGAATATTATTTCTAATCCGTCTGTTAATTTGTGGAAGAACAATTGAATATTGACTTCCGTCGTAATCTTGAAATAAATCAAGTTCTTCCCAAGCTAGGAAAAATATATTTGAATTTAACGATTTTAAATATCGCAAACTGTTAACTAATTTAAATTGCATATATTGATAATCACCTTGTGATGGGACACCGTTATTTTTTCCTACTGCTCCTAGACTAGAAAGTATGCAACGTTCTAATTCTGTAATATTATCCACGACTATATTATCGTATTTACCTTTGTAGTTTTTAACTAATTCCGTTAATGTTGCTCCCCAGTCATTCCATGTATCGATATTATCGATATATATAATGTCGATGTCTGACGAACCTTTTAAAACGTGTGATGTTCTATCGACATCAAGCACTAATGTTTTACCTGGTAAAAATTTAATAGTGGTCGTTTTCCCTTTTCCTGGTGCACCATATAATAAATAAGTTCCTTTTTTATCTGCTATGTTTTCAGAACTGACTATATTTAATGCCATTCATACCAACTCCTTATCTAATTCTTATTGATCGTGTCTGTTGCAATTCTGCTCCAAATATTTCTTCACCACGTTTCATATCTTCTAATAATTCTTTTTTATTTAACTTCGGCTCCTGCTCAACGAAGTAACCTTTAGGAATCATTTTTTCATCTACTATTTTCACTGAAACTGGATTGTTTTGAACGCTAACTTTAAACGTCTTACCTTCAATTTTATCGAGTTCATTATTCTCTAAGTCGTACTGTAGACGTTCCTTAATACGTTTGATGTTGTTTTCAATTGCCTGTCTACGTTGCTTAATTCGTGTCTCTCTTCTTTGAATGCTTTGACATCGTTTTCCATCGCTTTGATTAATCTAGCTGTGTTATCAACCTTTTCCTCTAGCGGTTCTTTAATAGAATCTAACGTGTCTTTTAACGTTTGTTCGTCTAGTTCGTCAGCCAAATCAAGAACGTATTTGTAATTGCTTGTTAGCTCATATAGATTCGCCATTTTTATATTCCTCCAATTCGTGAGCTATTTTTAATAAACTTTCAATTGTATCGTCTAGTGTTAGTTGTGTGTACTCGTCTAATGCTTCGAATTTATCTCTAACAACTGGTATATCTGAATCTTGATAAATCAGCACATTGTTATCACTACATAGTTCAAACTTAATTAGTCCACGCGAACGTTTAAATTCATCGTCAAGGACTAGCGTGTCTTTGTCCCAATAAATTGCCATTTTAATTCCTCCACTTTTCTGATATACTTAAGTCAAATTTATATATTTATGTTCTCTAGTTAGTTTTTCAGCACTAGCTAGATTTTTTTACACCCTCCTCTGCACTATCAGTGGTTCTGGATAAGTATTTTTGCATTTTACATTTGCGCTACTTTTATATTTACCTTGCAATCTTAAAAACAATGCTGATTTTGTGTTAGACATCATATAAATGCTTTTCGTTTTAATTCCTACCGCTATCCACACGCTTCTCACTCCTTTCATGGCTTCTTATGTCATAAGTAAACAACCACATTAGAAATACTGGCACGGCTACGATTAATACTTTTTCACCGAATAGATAGTTGGCTAGCATGCCGATAAAAAACGTTACTAACGCATAACCATTGATACGTGATAAATAAAATTTCATGTTATCTCCTCCTAAAGTTTTAAAACACTGTGGAATTCATTAGTTATCTCGTTTAACGCCTCTCTGTAATCTTTTATAGTTTGTACATCGGTGCCTTTCCCATAAACGTAATTCTTTTGAATCCCTTTCAATGCATGTTCTAAACTTGGGAAATATCCCACAAGAGTAGTAGACGGTTCGTTGTTCTTATTAACTTTTACTTCCATATTTTCATCACGTAACATTTTTTCAACTGTCACGTTGTTTTCATCACTTTTTATTAAATAATCTTTAACTCGCATATTTATCATTCCTATTTCCTCCTATCAAGTAACATTAAACTTGCTACTAAAATGACGATTAATATTATTGTGATCCAGTCGTGCATTTTAAACCTCCTGTTTTTTCTTGTTACCAAATTGGTGCGTTCTTTTCGAAAAAATTTTACCTATTGGCATATCTAATTTTTCAGATATATCAAACATCTCATCGCTAGTAAACGGATAATCGCCACGTTCTTTTTTAGAATATGTATCAAACGACATTCCAAGCATTTCAGCGAACTCTTTTTGAGTCATGCGATATTTCTGTTTTCTAATATAAATTAAATTTATTTGCATTTCGCAACTCCTTTCTATTAATTAACTTGTCTATATCATAGCACCGATTCGGTAACATGTAAACACTTTTTTTGTTATTTTAACTTTTTTGTTCCATTTTGGTGCTTTTTATGTTAACATAATTTCAAGACATATAAAGGAAGGTAAATAAAATGGAAATAAAAAAGTTTATAGGAGAAAAAATAAAATATTATAGAGAAAAAAGAGGTCTTACTCAAGAAGAGTTAGCAAAAAAATTAAAAACTTCAAGACAAAGTATCAGCAGATATGAATCTGGCGATAGAGCGACTAATCAAGATTTTTTATTCGAATTAGCTGATATTTTTGAAGTAAACATAGATGATTTCTTCCCACCTAGAGAAAACTTTGTAACAAAAGTCCAAGAAATTATAAATATACCCGTACTTGGAACTATAACTTGTGGTGAACCTATTCTAGCAGAAGAAAATATCGAGTCTTATCGAGAAGAAGTGGCAGACTTAACGCCAAGCGGGACAGTATTCTTTTTGGAAACAAAAGGCGATAGCATGGTGCCTACGATACCAGAGGGATCATTCGTCCTTATCAGACAACAAGAAGAAGTAGAAAACAATGAGATAGCTGCGGTTTTAGTAAATGGAGATACTGAAGCAACTTTAAAACGTGTTAAATATCAAGGTGATACCATGATATTAATGCCAGATAATAAGAACTATGAACCTATCATTGTTAACGAAGACTACCCAGCAAGGATAATTGGGAAAGCTGTGAAAGTAAGTATTGACCTTTAAACTGATAAGTAATGACAACCTATAAAAAGTAACGCTTGACAATAGGCACTGTAAAAGCGGTGCCTTTTTTGGTATTCTAGATGAAAAGGAGTGGTTAACTGTGGGATTATTTAAAAAGAAAAAAGATAAACATCCAGAATTTACAGAAACTTATAAAGTTGGAAGTAAAGCGTTGTTTGATGACAATCATAAATTATTTAAAGGATGCTTTACTACTTTTGGATTAAACGCTAATGAATATATAGAGTATAAAGATATTGCTGATATAAGTGTAGTTGAAGACGGAAATACTACTTCAAAAAGCGGTGTAGGTGGCGCTATTGGCGGTGGGATATTATTTGGTCCTGCAGGAGCAGTGATAGGCGGTTTGGCTAGTCGTGGTAAAAAGAAAAAAGATTATGTGGAAAAATTACATATAAACATCATTTTAACAAACGGCGTCGTCAAAACGATATACTTAATTAATTCCAAAACAAATAAAAATTCCTTTTTATATAAAGAGCTATACAAAGATTTTTTAGCAATTGGCAGTAAATTAGAATCAATCGTTAATGTTAATAATAATATACCTACACAAGTATCAACAAAAGATAAACTGTTCGAATTAAAAGAATTGTTAGACGCAGGGATCATTACACAAGATGAATTTAATAACGAAAAAACTAAAATTTTGAGTAGGTCATAACTATGAAAAAACAAACAATATTAAATGCTGTCCTTTCTCTTTCTTTGCTAGGTGTAGGTGGTTTTAGCGTTTATAAAATAGATGACAATCAAAAAGAAATTGCGAAAGCAGATATTAAGATAAATGAGTTAAAAAAGACTGCAGACAGCAAAACGAAAGAAATAGATAAATTAAAAAAAGAAGTCGACGATAAACGTAAAGCGTTAGATAGTAAAGAAAAAGAATTAGAAAAAACTGTCGAAACAAGTGTAGAAGAACCTACACAACAAGGAACACCAGTCCAAACTGAAACTAAACAAAACAATCAAACAACTCAATCTGTTCCCGCTACTGAATATAAAGTTCCAAGTGATCAAGATAATAAAAAGATGGCTGAACAATATGCCGAAGAGCAGGAGAAACAAAACGAGCCTGTTTATGCCGTTTATAGCGATAACTATAGAAGTTTATTTTTATTTGCTGAAGATAACGGAATATCACTCGGTCAACTCTACGATTTAAATCCTCAATATAAAGACGTAAAAGACTTTATCAAAGGTCAATCATATCGTGTTAAATAACCACTCAAACGAGTGGTTTTTCTTTATATATCAGTTCACTATTATAAAAACACACGTTAATATTAATGAACTCACACCCCATTCTCTTTATAAATATTAGTTTACCAGTATTACCAGTTCATTATTATCATCATATTAGTGAACTCTCTATTATCTTACCGACTGGGGTATCAGGAGGTTTTGGGCAAACTCTGCCCTAGAAAAAAGTAAAAATTTTATATTTTGGTATAAACATCGCTTCACTTTACGTTCTCATCTTACCCTTGAACAACTCATATAAGTCCTACGTTGAGATTAACATCGGGTCAACGCTCGAAAAACACCCCTGGAATTTAACTTATATTGAGACGTATAAAAACTCTATACTAGTGAAGTCCGCAAAAGACTTCCTCCCCTACCGTTTTTATTAATGGCTAAATGGTCGTAGTCACCGTTTCCTTACGTTAAATACCGCCTGTGCTCGCCTTGTACAGCCGACTTCTAGTCTTTGACACATAGGGCATCTAGATTTCCCCTTCTGGCATACATAGGTATGTGCGTGAGTGCCTATGCTTTGCTGGTATTTATTTGAGATTATCATTTTACGATGACGTTTTATATAGTTTTAGTTAAACGGTATTTTAGTATTATTGTATGAAAAAATACTCGAATACTTGCATACCTTTTTACATTTGCATACTTGCATACTTTTATACTTGCATACTGTTGTAAATGCTAATACAACAAGTTTATCCTTTTGCATACTTGAATACTTGAATACTTTACTACTTTACTACTTTACTACTTGTATACTTTACTACTTGTATACCGTTTATTTTTTTCGTTTGCATACCTTAGACGAAAAGTGTAGAATAAGGGTAATAAATAGACGAGGTGAATAATATGGCACAGATAGTAACTTGGGGAAATTTTAAAGGTGGCACAGGAAAAACGACCAATAGCACAATGGTTGCTAATGAATTAGCAAATAGGAGGTATCGTACTTTACTAGTCGATATGGACCCACAAGGTAACGCGACGAACTTATTTTTAAAGACGAAAAACTATTTAGATAATGAAGTGACTGTTTTTGATACTACTTTAATGGCTGCTATTCAAGCTGAAGATTTGAGCAAAGCTGTGATAAATATTAAAAACAATCTAGACTTATTAGCATCTAGCGCTGATTTTAGCTTGTTCCCACGCTTTATGGAAAGTGTAACTAACTATAATGAGAGAGTGATGTACTTCAGCTCTTTACTAGAGCCTTTAAAAGATAAATATGATTTTATATTAATCGACATACCACCAACAATTTCATTGATAACAGATTCAGCTCTGTATGCATCTGATTGGTGCGTTATCGTAATGCAAACTCACGAAAGAAGTTTACAGGGCGCCGAAGCATTTCTAAGATATATACAAAATGAAGTTATAGATACATTTCATGCGCCTACACTTGACGTTCTTGGAATATTACCAGTTTTGTTAAAGAATGGTGCTCCTGTTGATGTGTCTACTTTAGAAGCTGCTAAAGAAATTTTTGGGGAGTCTAATATATTTGAAACAACTATTAGAAATATGGAACGCTTAAAACGTTATGATTTAACTGGTATAACAAACGATGATATGCATGATAAAAAAGTCTTAAAAGTGTATAACAATGTGACCGAAGAATTTATCAATCGTTTGGAGGAATAAGATTATGAAGTTAGTGAAATCTAATAAAAATAAAAAGAAGATAGATAGAGGTCCGACGATTGAACCTGAAAAAAAGTTTACTATGGATCAATTACCTAAAAAAGAAGAAAATAATAACGATACTAAAAATTTAACTCCTACTTTTATTTACGAACCTAAACCAACTACATTAAAAATAGACACTAGATTAAGAGACCAGATAAACGCATTATCATTAATTGGCTATGGCGACACGCAAAAAGAAACAATAGAGTTGTTAATTAATAATATTATAGACTCTATGACCGTAGACGAAAAAAGAAAATTTGATTACCAATATCAAGTATTAGAAGATAAAACTATCAAGACGATTACCCACAAAAATAATTTAAACGCCTTAGAATCGCTGTGTGTGCAGTGGTTTTAATATTAAAATACACAAAAAATAAGCCTAATCTCGATTAAGAGACTAGGCTTTTAAAATACTTATATTCACTTTCGATGTGTTGAATATTTCCAATCTTAGTAATCAACATATCAATCGCATAAAAATAAGCTTGATTGAATCGTTTCATGTCTACACCATTCATTAACACTAATTTTACTTTAAGTTCAGACATTTCGTTTACTAGATTTTCAATTGTCATAAAAGCACCTCCTATATAGAAGATACGCTTTTATGCTAGAACAACTTCAAAATTCATATCATTTTTACTTAAATATTTTTCTAACTTATATTTATTGTCGCTGTCTTGATTAAAGCTAGAAACAATAATCTTAATGCGTCCATCTTCGCCTTTTTCTTCAGTGTGTTTTAAATCATTATCCTTTAAATACTGTTTAATCAATTTATACTTCGGACTATCTACACCATACCAATATGTCTCTACTGCTTGTCGTGGACGTTTGTTTGCTACGTCAGTATTAGTAGTTGGCGTGTCAACTGTGACATTGTAATCAAAGCATTTAAGCATTGCTTGAATAGCTTTATCCATATTGTTTTTTAATGCTTTCATGTCGTTTGGATTTGAAATGAACCCCCATTCAATCAATAGCACTTTTTTATCCCAATTAGAGTTATTAGCAATATATAGCCATGAACCGTCTTTTGCGCCACGGTTAGCAATTCCTAACGCATCAGCGATTGCTTTAGACACTTTTTCTGCCATCGGTTTATCTGAAATATCGCCATATAACACTTCAACGCCCGTTGCGCTTGCACTACCGAACGAATTTAAGTGGTTAGAAATTTGATACCCACTAGGACTATTGTTGATATTAGCAACTGTATTAGCTAGTATACCGTTAACACTTGTACCTCTATCATCTGTCGTATCTTTGCAACCTACTAACTTAATAATCTTATCATTAATTTCTCGTGCTACTGTTGCCTCTTGTAAACCATTTCCAACAGCCCCTGGGTCTGTCCATCTTCCAGCACCACCATGTCCAGCATGACTTGAACCAATTTTTTCTACCATATCATTTCCTCCTATTGCAACGTTATCCCATTCGTACAATTTATATTGTTCAATTAATTTAATAATTTTATCTTCATAATTTGGATCAGTAGCATAACTATAATCGGCAACTGGTTTTAAAATAGCCTTAACAGCTTTTTTATAGTCAGTTTCACCAATCAATTGTTTATAGTTGTTGCGCCTAAAATCGTTTTCTACAAAGAAATTAGCGTGGTCGATAATGCTTTCGCCAATATCATCATACTTCCTAAAATTAGCTTTAACAGTCGTCCATTCACCATTTAAAAACTCTTTTGTATCGACTGCATAAACATCACCATGCCATTCACTATCTGCTTTAATCCCAAATAGATTATTAGCGTTTTTAGCTAATTCACTTTCACCCCAACCACTTTCCAAAATAGCTTGCGATGCTACTAATGATGGTAAAACGCTATGACTTCCCCAACTTTTTATAGAACCATCTTTAATGATGTTTAAAAACTCGTTTTCGTTCACGTTGCACCTCCTAAAATAAAAAGAGCAGTCGATTGACTACTCTAATTCATTTTTGATATTTTTATTTATTTCTGCGACTGATGATTCAATCAACATGTCTAATTCTGCTTCGCTAATAGAAACTCCTTGCTTGTTTAAAAATTCAACAGCTAGTCTTTTAGCTGCGTTAAATTTATCTGGTATATGTTCGTTCCGTGCAATTTGTTCAATCGCATCTACTGCTATTGCAACACTAGCTTCTTTCGCTTGTAACGTAGATAAAACGCCTTTCTTTTTAAAATATCGTGTGACGTTCGTTGCAACCATTCCTAAAAAACCTGTTAAAACAACTGCTAACAAATTAATTAACGCATCTTGTAAACCACTCATTTGCTTACCTCCTTTTATTTGATTGTATTAAGTATTAAATCAACAACAGTATATATAAAACCACCAGAACCAAAAATAGCTAAACAAATTTTTAAAATAGATTGCCATTTTATTTTATCCATTTCATGATTTCTTTCATCTGATTTATTATTTCTACCGATGATTTCATTTAAAATGTTAGAATTTTGTTCACGTAAGTATTTACTACTTTCATCAACTCGTGCCAATCCCTCGCTTAAAGTCACACTCCACGAACGAATATCGGATTTTATTGATTCGATTTCTTTAGCATTTTGTTCGCGTAATTCAATTAATGCTTTATCATGTTGCTCTAATTTTTTCGTATGCATGTCAACTGTTTCTTGTAAATCCATGTTTCACCTCCGAAAATGTAAAATAAAAAAGAATGACTGTTTGGTCATTCTATATTTTTGTTGTAGTTACTTTATGTAATCCGTTATACGCTTTGTAAAGAATAAAACCAGTATTTAAATCTTGAATCATCGTACCGATTGGTAAGTTTTCAGTTTTTGTCTGATTTTTTACTGTTACAATTTGAGGATTATGAACGTCAACTACCGAATCATCAGATACTGCATTACCAATGCTTGGTTCTGAAAACTTAGCGTTATCAGGGCTTTCATTCCCTAAGTTAAATAATTTGAATGACTTGTTAGGTTGATAAGCTGTTAAAACAACACTATCTTTCACATCAAATTTATTGTTTTTAATTTCTAAAACTGATTCTTTGTCATTATTACAAAAAGTAAAAATACCTTTTTGGCAGTTAATGATATCGTTCCCTTTAAAATATGTTTCATAACCGTTTGAATTGAACGCTTGACTTGAAGCGTCAATCATAGTATTTGAGAATGATTTAAATACATCTACAAATTGATGTTGAATTGATATTGAACCACCAACTAACGTATTTCTTGAACACATCACTTTTTTAGTTTTAGTTTTTTCATCCCCGCTAAATTTCATAATCACAGAATTTATTCCGTTAAAAAAAATATCATTCCCATAAACGTTGACTTCTTCGCCTTTTAAAGCTGTAAAAAAGACACTAGAATATGTATTTGTTTTTCCGTTCAAAATTTTTATTGAATTACTCATAAAATTCAAATTTGTTCTTATGTCATAATCAGAAGTCGAATCGCTTAAAATCATAACAGTTCCATTCATTAAATCATTATTCAAAATATTTACAGTTTCACAAGATGAAACATATATGCTTTGATCGCCTTTAAACGTACAGTTGACAATTTCTAAATCACTTCGATTACCCGAAATAGCTGTACTGGTTTTTAACGATGCGTTAATTCCATTGCCCTCAAAATAACAATTTTTAATGACGATATTTTTTAATTGAATATTATTGTCTATTGTTGTACCGACAGTTGTAATTCCTCCGCCGACGTTTCCAATAATTTTACAATTATCAATTGTAATGTTTTCACAAACAGGATTATCTTCTTTATTTCGCCAAGCAGGTTCGATGCAAATACCAAATTTTGGAGAAATTCTATTAGAGTTAGAAAAAATAGAATTTCTTACATAAATATTTTTACCCTCTTCAATGGACATCCCTTGTCTGCCGTTTTTATCGCAAGTAACATCGCTTATGATTCCATTTTCAGGATAATATCCACTAGTTTCAGAACCTAATCTTAAAGATCGTTGTAAATTAATTCCATCTCCCCAACAATTAGAAATTTTACCTGTTCCCGAAATGGAAAATTCATTACCTCCTTGAACAGAAATACCGTATCCCCATTCGCCTTGCGTTCCAGTATGACTGTCATTATCTCCCTCGATTTCTCCATCAACAATAATTTTCCAATATTTTTTTCTATGTGCACGAATGATGTTATACGCTTTTTTATCATTAGTGATTGCTTTTAATTTTGCACCACTTTTAATATGAAGTGTAATATTGTCCAGCATTTCAATACCACCTTCATTTTGAAGATAATTACCAACAGTTTGATTGTCAACATGTGCTTTAATCATACTTACACCATTGTTTACTACAACAGTATTTATACCATTTTTGTTAGCATATTTAATCGCTTTATTTATAGCAAGTGTATCATCAGTTTTTCCATCGCATTTTGCACCAAACCACTCAACATTAACATAATTACTTTCAAACTCATTTTTCATTTTACTGATAATCGTATCATCATGTTCACGAAATTCTTCAAACGAACCAGCTTCTGCTTTTTTTAGAACGTCATTCTGAACAATCAAATCTTTGATTTCGTCTACTTTTGCGTTAGATTCTTTTATATCGTCGTTAAATTCATCTAAACCATTTTTGAATATATCTTGTGCTTTCTCAAACTCATCAACATAAAATTGTAATTCGGCATTTTATTGTCAATAGGTGATTTTTTCATCCTAAAAGAGAAATTGCCTAAATCATAAGATTTATTGCTAAAATCAATGGTTAAAGACGCTTTAACATCACCAGCATAGCCTAAAACTCGTTCAGGAATGATAAAATGTGCAACGCCTAATTTTTCACTGTCAACAACTAAAGGATAAATTTGTACTTCAGCATTTTTATCGTTTAAAAACTCTAATAAGATTCGTGGCTTACCATCTGTTAAATCAAACGGTTTATCACAAAGGTATTCAGTGAAATCGAAATTAAATTGATAACTGTTTTCGTCGTGCGACCCAAACAACGCTACTTGTTTCAATCGTGCTTTTAAAATAGGATTTAAATTTAGTTTCATTTTTTTCTTTATTCAATATTTATCACTCCTTAAAATATAAAAAATCCTTAACTGGTCTTTCACCACTTCTTCTGGTGCGTCATTTACCATAAAACCATTGATACAAGTTGATATAGAGCCTCCGCCGTCCATTAGATAGGCAAAGTCAACATTATGTTCGATTAATATGTCGCAACATTCTTCAATCGTTAATCCTCGCTGATTATTACTTCTTCCCTCGACTGTTAAAAAACCAATTTGACCATCAGAATACTGATAAATAATTTGCTGTGGGTTCGGATTACCTTATGCGGATAACTTCATCAAATTTATGAATAACGTTTTCTTTGTTTGCAATTATTGGAAAGAATCCAACAAGACTAAAATCAATATTTTTTTCTTTTAATGGATCACTTGTATAACCTAATTTACCTTCTTTATAAATTAAGTAAGTTCTTCCGTAAATATTTGATTGACCTTAAAAATTTGTTCTCCTTGAACATTTATCCCTCTTAATTCATTAGTGTTAACATCAAAAGTAGATGCGTTGACAGCTAAGAACACGTCATTTCGATTAGCAAATGAGCTTGTTTTTTCGCTAATTCCATTAAAATCATCTTTAGCAAAACCTCTAGCCAAAGACTTGCTTTTAGGCTCTGTCATGTAATACCTTGTATTATTTTTCTTCGACATGCTAAAAGAAACCTTTGGCTCTACACTAAAGGGTAGGAACACTGATTAATAAACACGTTTTTGCAGCAGACACACCGACAATTTGAATTTCTCCATTCTGCCAAACAGCAATTTGAGCCACTTCTTTAGCATCAGAACTCATCTGTGCGTTTGAAAACGCCATTCTCGCTTCTGGTGCAAAACTTCGTGGTATTTTAGCAAATGTTTTTTCTTCGATTTCTTTTGTTTCATTCAACACACATCCACTGAAATAAACTTGCTTACCTATAACTCTAAATTTTAGCGGGTATAAATCATGTGCTTTAAAGTCCCCAACCAATTCCATGCTCATCCAGCCGCTGTTTTAACTTCGTGGCGTTTTGATTTCTTCTAACATTTTATTTTCTGCATCAGAAATTTGATTGTTAACTGTTTGTTGGAATGTTTCATTTGATTTTTTTTGGTCAGCCGTAAAATCAGAAAAATCTTTTTTTAATGAATCTATTTGCTCATCTGTTTCTTTTTTATAGTCGTTAACATCTACTTTTAATCCATCAAAAACTAGCACACTTAATTCTCTATTTTTTTCTAAAAGTGGCGATAAATCTTTACTACCAACGATTTCACCAGAAACATTTTTAAGTTCTTCTAAATCGTAAATATAGCTACCGCCTTTAATACCTCTGCATGAACCAGGAATTACATGATAAACAAAGTTGGCAGTGCTATCTCTTTTACCATCTTTTTCAAAAGAAAAGAATGCATCTATTTTTCCTGTTTTTGAGTAAAAAGGTGCAGTTATTGTATATTCAACAGTTGAATTATTATTAGTTATCTTCGCTAAATCTCTTGCGATGACTTGCCCATCACTTACAGCATTAAAAAAAACAACGTAATCAGAAACTTTCATTTCTGAACCGTTGCTTGTAATCTTAGCTATAATTCTTTGTGTTTTGTTGTCATCTTGTCTGATTTTAATAACACCAACAGCATTATCTTCTGTTGTGCTTAATTGTATGTTGTAATCTGTCAAATTTATACCTCCTAAAAATTAATATATTTTCTTGGGTTGATAAAGTCGTCGTTTCCGTTCGGCCAGAAATTTTTCATAAATTGAAAATGTAGATGCGGACCAGTTACTGGACCAGTTGCCCCCTCAACACCTATTTTTTGCCCTTTAGATACTTTCTGACCGTTCGTAACACCGATACTAGATAAATGCGCATACCCAGTGTAAAGTCCGTCAGAGTGCTTAATAACGACGTAATTGCCGTACCAATCATAATATTGTCCACTTGCTTGAACAACTGTTCCATCATTACTAGCAAAAATATCAGCACGACCACCGTTTGAAGCTAAATCAATAGCATTGTGAAACTCACTACCTCCGCCTAACGGGCTTGTACGCCAACCAAATTCACTTGTTACAATGTAATTTGCCATTGGTTTGCCGTATTTTTTTACACCTTGCCAACTTGCTATAGCAGACATTTGATGTTTGAACGGGTCAGAATAATCTTGAACGCCGTTTACACTACCACTCAACGCTGCAGGGTCGAACATTGCCCAAGTAGCAGCGGCAGTCCCTTTTAACATAACTCTCGCAATCATACCTGGACGCGTTTCAGCCATATAAGCATTACCTTTGGCTTGCTTATCGGCAGGAGACGTATAATAAGGGTACATTGCATCGTACCAAGCCAAAGCACCACTAGTTTGAGATTCAGAGTGAACCCACGCAGCAGTTCTACGACATTCTTCTTGTGCACTTGAACCGTTCGTGTAGAAGTGATTTAAGAATGACGTACTAGGGTTATATCCCTCACCGCTTTCATAAGCCCAAAAGAAAACTGGCGAAACGCCTTGCGAACGTATAATCTCATTTAACTGATTAAACGACGCCCGACTATTCAACCCCCACGCTTGAATACGTGGGAAACCAAGATAACTGTTGAACATCTTTTCGTAATCGACATCGAATTCATCAGTGATCATATTTTTAGCATAGTCTTCACGTGTTCCGATGTTACCACTACCACTACCACCGCCAGAGCCGCCACCCTTTCCAGGGAATACTTGTTCGCCGTTTAAAAATAAACCCCCAGTAGCATTTATTTTTATCTGATTAGCGGTTTCTCCACCTTTACCAGATAAGCCAATTGAAGTTCCGGCAGTAGCCAAAATGATACCATCTGTGTCACCTGTTCCATGTGTGATAATTAAATCACTGCCTAATTTTTTAAATTTTTCGGGGTTTGGCACGTAAATACCAGACATTTTACCAGTTTGAATTTTAAAAAATTCTCCCTCATCGTTTAAAACGATCGCTAATGCTTTTGATGAAGTATCGCTACCTTGTTCACTGAAGCCAGGGAAACCAACCGCAGAATTACCTATTTTACCTATTGAACTTTTAGTGTTAAAAAACTCTAGTCCATCTTTGGTATTCTGAAGAATTTTACCAGATTCTTTATCGCCTAAGATAAGCATTCCATCGCCAAGCGTTAAAATACCATTTATATCCCAAGCAGTAGCAAATTTATCAGTCGCAAACTTACCTTTAATAAATCCGATACCTTTATTATTAGCGACTAAAAAATTATCTGATTCATCAATGTTAGGACCGTTCATCCATACTGTTTGAACTGGTGCTCTTGACGTTCCTGTGCCTAAATCTGACGGAGACATTAGAAAGACGTTTCCGCCCTCCTCGCCAGCACCTCTAATCACGTCTGATTGCCATTTAGATATTTTAGTTGCATCGTAATAAGATGTTTTCTTTTCCTCAATCTCTTTTATACTATTAATCTGTTTAGCGTTAGCTTTTGAAACGCTCTGTGTGATGTTATCACCTAAACTACATTCAAGCCGTCCAGTTAATCTATCAAGCGTAGTTCTGAATACTCTTGTTTCATAGTGATAACCTTTTTCAAAGTGATGGATGCTTACTGTGTTACCAATCGCGTCACCGTTTAATACGGTTGTTTTAAATTGAATCAGCGGTCTAGACAACACTTGTAACTGTGCATATGTCTTTTTAAGTAACTCTTTCGGGTCTTCTTCGTCTTCAAAAATAACCACAGTTTCACGTTTTCTCATAGTTCCGTCTTTTTGCGGTATACCGTAGATTTGCGTGAGTTCAGGATTTTCTAAATAGATTTGACCTAGCGGTTTATCTAACGGGTCACCTTTTGACTTACTCCATTCAATATCCGCAAACTCAATACGTCGCCCATACGTTGCGTCACCTTGTTCCGTTTCGCCGACTTCTTCACCTTTACCACGACCGATTACGCTAGTATATAAGTTAGTTCTATCAATCGTTTTAACGATTTCTAACACATCATCACCATACGTAAATCGTTTGCCAGTATTTTCACCAATTCGTTTATAAATGTTTATCCATTTTTCATGAATACCGTCAGAATTCAACGAACACCTAAATTCAATTTCGCACCCAAACGTTTGCAATGTTTTAAGCGATTCTCGTATCGAGGTATAATAAAAAGACCCGCTAACAGTGTTTAAACCACTGTCAACGTGTCTTATTTGCCATTCTGTGCCACTCAATAATCGTCTTGCAACTGAAACAATTGATTCTTTCTGTGGGCGTATCTCTTTTACTATGTACCCGTCAAGTTCGTTATATGCGAAGTCTGAACCTACAATAGATAATTTATTGTTATTATCTGCATTTGTTAGTATTCGATATAACGAGAACTCGTTTTCTTTTTCTTCAACAGCCATAAAAGATGATTCTTCAATCACTTTGTCATAAGCAACTGTTACTTTAAGCGTGTTTTTCATCAAATCGTCTTGTCTGTCAGATATTTCTTTTTCTTGAATACACTCGATTAAATTATTCTTAGTGACAATCTTGCTTGATTGCTGATTATCATCGAAAAAATAAACTGTCACAAACTACACCCCCTAAACGTTACTTCAACAGTGCCATTATTAGTAGTGATTTTACTTCCTTGTCTTAACTCGAAGTTTTCAAAGTCACTACTCAATTCAAGGATATTCGTTCGTTCTTTGCCGTTTAAAAATATTTGACCCTTTTCAAAGTCAAATAGCAGAACGTCGTCACGTTTAGCAACATCTTGAAACAGTCTAATTTTTTCTACACCGTTTGAAATGATTAAAGGTGTGTTTGTATCTAACTCAACTTTAATCGTGCTAGGATACGTTTTAATCGGTGTTTCAATACCTATGAAATCATTCGTAGTAAATACTTTCGTCGTACGCTTAATCGGGTTTTGACAGTATATTTGAAAGCTACTTACAATACTTGTCGTTTCGCCTGGCACTTCACTACTAGCGTAGTATCTACCTTGATAGATAACGTCTAACTCGTCATTAAACCACAAAGCGACATCTTCAGTAGAAAATAAAAAGTTAATCAATTTCCGATACTCTAATAAAAGAGCTTGCGGATCTCGATTAACTAATTTATATTTCACTGTTATGATGCGTGGAGGAAGTTTGTAGCTATATACGTGCGAACCAATCATTTTACTGTCTGTTTGCAAATCAATATTTAACATCTCACGACCATCAACAGATAGCGTTCTATATCCGTCAATCAACTCTTCTAAAAAAACGCCGTTATAATTCATTGCAGACGTTGGCAATTCTTCATGACGTCTACATCGTTGTATCGTTGTATCTATAAATTTATACATGTCTTCCTCCTTTCTATGTTTGTAAGTTTAAATCAGTTTCAGCTTGCATAACTGCGCCAATATCTTCAACAAATGCACTGAACACGCGACCGCCCATGCTTAATTTAATTTCGGCGGGTTGTGCACTGTTTTAAGTGTCAATTCATTGTTTGATGATAAGTTCATATCGTTCATTGAATTTATTTTCTTATCTAAATCACTAAAGTTTGCACCAATCTCAAAATCTTGATTAAATGCAGTATTTGCAAAGAATTTTGTCATATCGTTAACATTATCTTGAACTTTACTAAAGCCAGTGTCTAAACCTGCGTTTAAACTATCCATGATTGCTTTACCAGCTGGGATTAACAACTTACGGTCATAACTGATTGGTCCTTTATGCTCACGAATCCAGTCAGCAATACCACCGACAAATTCTTTACCTGCTTCCCAAGTTTGCTGTAATCCATTAATAAAACTATCAATAATAGCTTTACCAGCTGCGAATAAATCGACATCACCAATCGCTTCAATAGCATTTTTTATGCCATCAAAGATATCTTTTGTCCATTGAAGACCTTTATCCCAAGCGTTTTTAAGACCATTCGCTGCGCTATCTGCTAAATTAGATACAGTGTTTTTTATGTTATTCCACACTTCACTAGCTAAATCTTTAATGTAATTCCATACGTTCGAAATAACTTCTTTTTGCAATTCAAATGAAAATTTAACGTATTCCACAATTGCTTTGACCAATCCAGTTATAACGTCTTTAATACCGTTCCAAATGGCACTAGCACCTTGTTTGATGCTATCCCAAATCAATTGCAAGTCATTTCCTAAATTAGTAAAATCACCTGTAATTAAATCAATTACAATTAAAACCGGACCCATAATCACCGCTTTAATCAGTTCCCATGCACCACTAGCAATAGTCTTAATACCATCCCAAACTTGCGACAACGAAATAGATAGTCCGTTCCACAGATTCATAAAGATATCAATAAATGGGCTTATGATGTTCATGATAACTTTTGTAACAGCAGTCCAAACCTCGCTAGCTTTTTCAACAATGCCGTTCCATAGATTACTCATAGTTTCTTTCATCTTGTCCCAAACATTAACAATTGCATCTACTGCATCAGATATAAACGATTTTATAGCATCCCAAATCTTAATAACTGCATTTCTGAAATCTTCGTTTGTTTTCCATAAATAAACAATCGTAGCAACCAAAGTGATAATCGCTGCGACAAGCGCAACATATGGATTAGCAGCCATAACAGCATTGAACACTCTTTGGACTGCGGCGGCTGTTTTAGTCACTTTGCTAACTGTTCCCATCATGACGGAATACGTTACCCACCAACCAACTAATGCGGTAATTAGTGGTAGAAAAGGTTTTATGACACCTAAAAAGTCTACAAACATTTTTATCATCGGCGGAATTACTGCATTGATTGTTCCAAATGCTTGATTCACAACGTTTTTAACCTTATCTAAATTGTCAGCTATCGAACCAAGACCAGCACCTTTTAATCCCTCATCTAGCGCTCTAATAGTTTTCTCGACACCTTTGATGACAGCGGATTTAATATTTTCAAATGATGTTTTAATACCCTGACTATTCTTTTTCGCTAAATCGGCAAAACCACCTACGCCGTCATTCAATTTAATCAAACGATCGTTAAACTCTGTAAAAGTTATTTCTCCGCCTTTTAACGCATCGTATAACTCGTTAACAGAATTAACCCTCTGTCTTTAAATGACTTCGCTACTTTATCCATAGCAATCGGCATTGTCTCCTGGACTGACTTAAATGACTGCATATCGACTTCGCCACGACCAAGCATTTGTCGGTATTGCTCCATACCACGAGCGGCATCAGCAGTAGAGGCACCACTTGCCAAGAATGCGTTGTTCAATGCTATAGCTGTGTCTGTACCTTTGTCCAAGCTACCTGTAGAAATAGCTAACTGTTGCGTATTTGCTACAATATCGTCTAATCTTGTCGGCAGTCCATCGATACCTTCCGTTAGTTTGTTCATCGACTTATCGACTTCTTGCGTTGAATAGCCTAACGCTTGCATGACTGTGGGGTATTTGTTCAACGTGTCAAAACGATTAATAGCACCACCCAATGAGCCAGTAACCATATTTACCGCACTGTCTACTAACTTGAATACCCCAACGCCTTTTGCGATGTCGCCAATTGACACGCCAGCTTTTCTAGATTTTTCATCCAACCCACCAAGCGAACTATCGGCGTCTTTCATTGCTTTTGTAAAACCTTTATCCGTTGCAGATAGTATGGCTTCTACACTATATGTTTCCATATTTACCTCCTTTCTTTTAGGAGTTTGCTTCTAATAATAATTTTCTTAACGTGGTATCTTCTTCTATTTTTTCAACTGGCTTAATGCCTAATATTTCTTGTTCTCGTCCCTCATAATCGAAGAAGTCTTTAAACGTATTGAACTTAGATTTAACATTCTTGCCACTTCCTGTAGTAGCTTGTACTTCTTGATTCTTAAAGGCTTGTAAACTGATAAAATACTCTTTATCCAATCGCCTTAATTGACTAGCTTTTGCTCTTAAACTAAATTCTTTAAGCGTCATGCGTTCGATTGTTAACATGTCATTAATGCCAAAAAAACGCATAGCATTAATTACTATACGGTCATATGTTTCTTCTGATGTTTCGGTTATTTTAATTTCTTCTTGAACTCTTTCATCGCTAACTTTCCCGCGTTTGATTCAGACAACTCTTTCAGCACTTTATCGAATAATTTTTCGATGTCCTCGCAATCATCAACGTAGTCGTCAATATCAGATTGAGTTAGCTTGTCTTTTTCTGTTCTACTAGCTAAATATAAGACTTTGGATAGCGTACTAATGTTACCACTCTGCAATTCTGGGATAACTCTAGCAGCTAAACCTAAACCAAATTTCATACCCTCGCGTTCCACTGGCATTTCTTTATCCACTTCACGAACGAACTTTACGCCAAATTTAAACTCATAAGTTTTTCCGTTAATTTCTAACTCCACTTAATTACCTCCATTCACAAAAAGAAAGGCTTACTCGCCTTTCTTCACTGTGTCCTCGAATTCATATTGTGTAACTTTTTCTTGTTCTGCTGTTAACGTAGCTAAACCATCTTTTCCGATGCCATTAAACGCAAAGTTCATAGATACTTCTACAGCTCCATCTACTGGTGCTGACGGTTCGAAACTTGTTACATATCCTTGATAATAAGTTGCTGCGAATTTTCCAGATTCGTCTTTCTCAATCTTATCAATTTCCCAAAACTCGAATAACTGACGTTCTAATGTTGCTTTGCGTAATTCTTTAATACGTTTGTCGCCGTCTGCCATCAACGACGTAGCAGATGGATCATACGTCGGTTCTTTTGGCACTTGAATATTACCGTCTTTTGTTTCTACTGTGTCAGTATCTACAGAAATTGGAATACTATGTTCTGTTTGAAAAGCTAGTTTCCAAGCGGCTTCTTCGCCTTGTTTTGCTAATTCTCTAAAAAGTAAGACGACATTTTTACCTTGTTTAACTGTTAAATTTGCCAATTAATTCACTCCTTATAATAAAGAAAACTCCAATTCAACAATCGCTCGTTTTAGCGTTGTGTTTGTGGAGTTATCTGTTAGCATTCTGCGTTGGCTTGCCATTGGTCTAAATGCCACTGGTACGCCATACGCTGCATTTATTTCATTTGCTTGATTAAATATCTGTTCAGCAATGTAAGAGACTTCTGCACGCTTCTTAGCAAGTCCCCACACATTTATTGTGATGTTTACATTGCCTTTTATGTTACTTTTATTAGGTATTGGATTGACTTCAGTATCTTCAAAATCAATAAAAGGATAGCCAACTTCTTTCATCGGTCTATCCTCATATACCTTATATCCTAATTTTTGACATCGTTTAAATAACTCGTCGTAAATTGCTTGGTCTACTGATTTCATTAGTTCACCAACTTCTTCATGTCATCAAGGAAAATACGTTTCTGTGAATCGTACGATGGTTTTACAAAAGGTTGAGCAGACATAAAACGCGTGCCGTATTCTAGATAAGCAGCGTATTCTGTTTTAGGTGATACGACACCAGTTAAACCATTTCTACTGATTTTTTCTTCTATTGAACTTCTGGTTTCGCCAGTAGGCTCAATTTTTTTCAACTTGCCACCTTTAACTTTTATATAATGACCTTTAAAATTAGCATTACGCTTCATTTTACGTTTCATTTCTATCGTGTTTTCTTCTACAACTTTTTTAACCAAATCCATCGTTACATTTTCTTTAAGTTTATCAGATAACGTATTAACACCAGTTATCATAACCGCTCTATGTTTCGCCATGATATTCCTCCACAATTAAACTGTTTCTATACTGTGGTTTCGTATCTTTCACAAGCTGCCAATTCTTACTATCAAACTCAACATAATCAAATTTAGGTATTTCATAATGTGGCATAACTCGAATGACTTTACGACCCTCTTTAACACTGCCAAATAGCACGACAGAACGTTCTGCACCTAAGTCCGTTACATTTACATTAGCAACTGTTTTAACATCGTCAGAACGCACATATTCGCTTGTGTCAGTGTCATAAAACTCTTTGCCTAATTCCACAAACGTTACTTCATTCATGAATCTCATATAAATCGAAACACCCCTTTTAGTGGGTCGTCCTCTAACGCTTTCTTACGTTTGAATTCTGTTATTTCGTCCTTAAACTCGTCGAAATCAGAATCAGGAAACGAGAAACTAAGACCTTCTTCTGAATACGACTTCATTCCCTCGTTAGAAAGCCTATTGAACCGTTTAACAGACACATCAGCGATAATATAGTTAAATTTACTAGGTATATCGTCTGCGGTGTCTACGGTCAATAAAACAGCTAATCGTTGAGTGGTTAGTTTTTCAATGACTTTTAACTTTTCTTCGAGTGAACCATTGATAAGCGTTTGAATATCATCAAACATCTAATCACCGCCTATTATTTTTCGGTTTCGGTAACAGTAGGAGCCTTAACAGTTAATTTAACCACTTTTGTTTCATCGTATAAGTAAGCAGCGTAATGATTATCAGACGTGATTACTGTTGTTTTGCGTACAATATCGCGGTCTGTTTCAACTTGAACGCCACGTTTAGTAACAAGTTTTAATGCTGGTTGATTAGCTACTACTTTAAATAGTAACGCTTCGCCTTTTTTAAGTTTTTTAGAGCGAATAACTTCAGCGCCTAATAAAACTCCATAAGTGCCAGATACGATTCTGTTAGCTCCTAATTCAGTACCGTTTAACCATTCTTTGCCAGCTGATAAACGTAATTTACTTGCATCTAATGGGTTCATCACTAAAACGTAACCTTGCGCATCTTCATCGTTGAATACGTCTAACGCATTAGATAAACCATCTACAGTTGTTTCAATAGTAGCTGTTTGGCTAGTTCCTTTTGCAGCCGCTAATAAATCATCATCAACTTTGTTAGCTAAAGCTAATCCTAATTGTTTATTTGATTCCCCAACTGGATCACCATATCCACTTAATACTGCTTCATCTGTAATTTCTGTACCTTTCGCAGCTTTTTTCACTTCAACTTCTTTAGTAGATGTTCCGATTTTATCTAAAGGAATTGATTCACCCTCTGCAACGTCTTTCGCATCGCCGATGTAAGTGAACGCTGGGAATGTTAATTTACTTCCTGGTCGTCCTGTCAAAGTAGTATCTACTTGTGCTAACGGTGTAAAACGTAAAGCATTTTTTAATTCATAAGATACGATAGGTGCTAACACCTCTGGATTTACTAAATCTGCAATTTTTGTCGTCATATTCTAATGACCTCCTGTAATTTTATTGAATTCTTCTGGATTATTTCTTGCTAACTCTGCTTTTTCTGAATAAGTCATAGCGTTAAATTGTTCTACTGTAACTGTTTGTGTATTGCCTGCAACTTTCTTCGGAGTTTTACCAGTGTTGCGTGCTATTTCCCACTGTTCTTGTAAGTTATTTACATAAGCGGTTAATGCTTCAACACCTTTTTTAGTGCTTTCTGCGTCCTCTGAAACAAAATAAGACACAATATCATCAGTAATCGGAATCTTCTGTTCAGATAGCATTTTTCTTGCTTCTTTTTCCATTTCTCTGATATTTTCTTTTTTCTCGTATTCAGCAATACGTTTTTCTAATTGTTCTTTTTCATGTAATGCTTTTTGTTCAGCGTTCATTTTGGCAAGTTTTTCTGCTTCTTGTTTCTTAGCTTCTAAATCTTTCTGCCATTTAGCGAACTTTTTATCTACAATTGCGTTAACGTCTTCATCTGTGTATTTAGCTTGTTGAGTTGTTTCTTTTGAAGGGCTAGCTTCCTTCTTTTCTTCAACTTCCTCAACTGCTACTTCTTGTACTTCTGTTTCTTCCATTATTGATAGCTCCTTCCATATCTTTTATCGTGGTTAAATGCTTGCACGTTATCCATTTGCTTTTAACGTCTTCAATGCTTGGACAAAATAAAAAAGCAGTCGCTAGACTACTTTAAAGTTCGTTATCTTTAATTTATAAATATATTCGTCCATCTTTTGTTTCTACATAATCATTCTCAAAATCATTGTCCTTAATCACTTGATGTAATACTTTGCCGACACGGTTAATCATGTCCTCGTCTTGTTCCTCAAACCCTGCTTCATAAAATATAGCGTGAGTTAACTCGTGAAAAAACGTATCTTCTTTACGTTCATCGCTCATGTCCTCCACAAGTTCAATTTGAGTGTTTAGATAGTCGCATGAACCTTGATAATTACGTTCGCCGTCAATGTCGATAAAAGGCTTAGTCACGACATCATATGTTATCGCTCCGACTTGGACAGTGTCGGGGATGGTAGAATTATTTTTATAATCAAGCGTTTCTTCTGAATCGTCACAACCGAATAAAGTTACTTTACTCATACTTCCCCTCCTAAAATCTCTTTTATACTATTCAACTTTTCTTCTGCTTCTTTTAGTCGTTCGTATTCTGCGACAGGTATTGAAATCATGTCATCTTTTTCTTCGTCTATACCCATTAAATAATCAACTGTTACGTTACCGAGGTCTGCAATAGTCTTTAATCTATCTGGAGTAGGAACGGCTTTATTTTTCTCCCATCTTGAAACATTACTTTTATCAGCTACAGGTGTAAAAAGCATTCCAAACCCTTCTAAACTTAATCCATTTAATAACCTAATACTTTTTATCTTATCTCCTAAAGTATCTTTCACTAGTATCCCCTCCTCAATACTGCAAATCTTTAATCTCTCTATCACTTATCGGTGCAGTCGTACATCGGCAATTCGGATGCATTGGTGAAGCATTCTTTCCAGCCTCTAATTTAGATACGTCGTGAATACTTCCGTCCAATGATTTACAAATCGAACAAGCAGTAGGCTCTGATATAAACTCGTATTTTTTAACGCCGTATTCTTTAAATGATTGCTCTTGCAGTTCAGTTTGGATTCGTGCAGATTCTGTTTTGATTAGTCGATACGCTTGTGATTGAGTAACATCGAATGTTTTCCTTAACTCTCTAGCAACTACACGTGGGTTATGTCCACCGACCAACTGCTTAGTAATCAACTTCTCTAACTCTAGTTTTAACTCTGTCTGATAGCTCCATATACGCTCACTGAAAGATGTGTTTTTAAACGTTCCGTTCACGACAGCTTCTACGATCTTCTTGTAATCACCGAATATTGTTTCGCCTAAAATACCAGCTTGAAATTCTAACTCTTTGTAACCCTCGATTGACAATTCTTTACGTAGGAATTTATCTAACTCATCAAACGTTGAAATCATTTCTAAACCAATGTTAGCTTTTAATAATTCAAGTCGTGACATCCTCATTTTTAAGTTGTATAACTTCAGTTCATAGTTTGCTCTATCTGAAAAGTCTCTACGTTGAACATAATCTTTCGCCTTACGTTGAAACGCTTCTACGTCCATCTTGTCGGCTCTCATACGTGCTTCAACTGTTGAGATATTCTCACGCTTAGCATATCGTTCTAATTCTGCGTTGATTTGTTTCTGTATATCGTCACGTAGCAACTGCATGCGTTTATTTACTTCTCTAACGAGTTCTTTATCTTTCAGTATGTTCTGATTCATCTTACGTTCGGACCAGTAACGTGTGTTTTTAGTCATTTACACCGACACCTCGTTTATCTCCATTTACCCAAATTGTTTATCGCAATTACATTCGCTGTATTAAACGTTATTTGAGTTCTCCACTCCAATTCTTTAAACGTCATGAAGTAGCCTTTTTGTGCGAGTTCGATATTTCTCTTTAGTTCTTCTTCTGTTGCAATTACTTTTATTGACTTGTTATCAATCGTGATTATTTCTATCACTTTTTCCATTGCTAAACCTCCTCGACTACTTCTTTTGCTGGTGTAATGTCAAACGATTCATTATCCATTTTTTCTTTATTCTCTGTTTCTATCCTGTCAATCTCTGCTCGAACGTCTGGCACGATTGACAATGCAGATAATGCCGTTTCTTCACTTGTCACGTTTAGTAACATTGTGGCTGTTTCTGCTTCTTCTTTAAGATTTTTAGGTTGGTTACGTGCAAAGTGAAATTCTAGCTCTTTCCATTTGTCACTTTCAGATTCTGGAAAATTAGTTTGGACACTAAAAAACAAGCTATAACGAGTTCTAAGCGCACTCTCGAACTTTCGTTGGAAAGATAACGCTAGATTACTCATAGCTTGTAATTTATAGGCTAATGCAGTACCAGAAGTTGACGCCCCGAATTTCTCGTCTGAAATATCTGCTACCATTGATGTTTTAAAAATTAATCGTTCGATACGATCCAAATAGTTTTCTGTCATTTGGTCACTATCGGGTTTATCTAAGAATTTAACGACGGCTTTCTCTGAACCCTCACCACTTGCGTTAATCGTTCTTGTATCTCTCATAGTCGTCATTGTTTGTTCGTCAATAGGTAATCCAAGCATTAACATATAACTATCACTAAAATATTCCACGTCATTCGCTTTCTCTGACAATGCTTTATTGTAGTTATTAATCAACGAACGTGTGCCCTCGAATATTCCAATACGTTCTTCATTAAAGTAAAACTCGTACACTGGTAAATCATCATATATGTTTTCTGTTTCTTCGATGTAACCAATCTTATCCGTTCCATCTTGCGTTTTAAACGTATACTCACATTCTTTCGTGTAAACAGCACCAGATAATACGCCATCATCATCTACGCTATAACTCACCGCAAACAATCGTTCTTGCGCTACTGTGTCGTCATAAACAATGAACATATTTTCTGGACTAACATAAGTAACTCGTGTCTGCGTTTCTTCATCTTGATACATCAATTCATAAGCACGACCATAAACGCATGCTAGTTTAGCTAACTCATGTTCAGTGTCCTCAATGTCATTTGTGCTTTCGAACAACTCAACCTTTTCTGCTATTGGTTTATCGGGATGTGATTTTTTTACTGGTATACCGTTAAAATATCCCGTAAACGTGTCTACGATATATTTAGGAAACCCAACAGCCAATCTAACATCTGGCTTGTACTGTGCTTTTGCTTGTTGCTTGTAAATTTGCATGTAACCTTTATACATATTCATTAATTCTTGGTAACGCGGTAACTCTGCTTGGTGTTTTTGTATAAATTCTTTTACAACGTCTGAAGTGATTTCTTTATCCTTATCGAACGTCATAATTTTCGGTGGTTTAAAATATTCCAATTACAATCCTCCTTTGAAAAATTGTACTTTAATCTGTCCTTTGCCGTTTATTGCTTCTACGGCGTATCTAGTTGCATCTATAACGTGGTTATATGAATCAATCGGTCTATTAGTATATTCGTTTGTCTTGCTGTCTTTAAGCCAGGTATAGTTTTCTAACTCCTCAATCAACTTCACACAACGTTCATCAACCACAAAATCATATTGCTGCAGGAAGTTAATCCCTTGAATGATTGAATCGGGACCCTTTTTAGCTGGTTTAATTCGTTCAATACCATTTCTACGCATTTCCTCAATAGATTTCTTTTCAGCAGAATCAGCAGTGATAACTTCTTTTGAATAGCCTAAAGTTTTAATCGTTTCTGCTAACTCGTTGTTCAACATCCCTTTTTTAACGTATTCCTCAATGAAATAAATCGTTTTGTTGTCTTCATCTATTTTTAAGTGAATAAAAGCAGACGGGTCATTAACGAAACCAAAATCGACGCCAAAATATGACGGTAGATGAGATAGTTCATCTTTATTCAATAATCTACGTTCATACTTAGGGAAAATAAGCTTATCTAACGTAGCAAACTCGCCAAGTGCATATATTTTGTAGTAAGCCTCATTACGTTGTGCTAAAAGTTCTATATTTTGCTTTGTACGTTCATCTAAGAAACGATTGTGTTTATATGTCGTTTGATAAACTTTTGCGTCTGGTTGCTTATTAATGAAGAAATACGAATAAACCCAATTCACTTTAGAAACTGGGTTAAACATCATGTATATTTGTTTGTCTTTATGCTTTTTCTCACGAGTTCTAAGTGTTAACTGTGTGTAATCATCAAGTGTGAATTCTGTCGCTTCTTCCATCACAACGTCCGAAACACCTTTAATAGACTTAATCTTTTCAGGGTTGTCCATCCCTTTAAAAATAAACTGTGCTTTATTAGGTAGTTCAATACGTCTGTCAGTCATGTTAACTTTGCAATGCTCTAATATCTGGAACGACGACAAACATTCTAAAACATCTTGAAAAATAGATTCTTTAATCGTTGACGCTACTTTTCTAAGCCACAGAACACGTCTAGGATGCTCCCAATTCTGCAATGACTTAAGCACGACCTTTTGTACTACGCCGTGCGATTTACCACTACTAGCACCGCCATAATGAACTTCAGTAGGGTAGGAGTAATCAAACAAGCAATCGTATATATAATCATTAAATACTGTTTCGGGTTTTGGTATAGATATATTAATCGTCATCTTTATCACCAATCACAATATTAATGTCAGTGTTTTTTAAGTCCACATCACGTTTTTCGGTGAACACGCCATTTATCTTATAAAAATGTTCTAGCGCTTGATTACGTTCTTTAGAACTAGCTGAATGTTGATGCAATTCTTCAGATAACACTTCTTGTGTTTCTGGATCAAGTTCTCTAGATACATAAATTTGCGGTTCACCTCTTGCAATTGACGATGTAATAGCCAACGCTTCTTCCATTGTTAAATGTTTTTCTGTTTGGATTTGTTTTAACTTTTCTTTGATATATTCCGATACACTTCCACCTTTATCCACCAGTTTTTCTTTTGCATTCTTAGCATAGTTTTCTGTATAGCCTGCCCTTATCGCTGATTGATATGCGTTGCCTGTGATGATGTACTCATCAGCAAACGCTTGTTGTCGTTGATTTAACTCACTCACTTTCCATCACCACCTTTCTACCAGCTAACTTTAATCGCATTCGGAAACTTATCACTATCTTCTACTGTGTAACCTGCTTTGTTTAATTCTTCTGCGATTTGTTCTTTCAATTCACCTGAATCAATTACCACAAATTTATCGCCTTTGCCTAGAACATTTTCTTTGTACTGATTTTTAATCGTTTCGTTAATCTGTTTTAACTTCTCGTCTAACACTTCTTTTTTAAAATCGCTGTTCAATTCTTCTAACGTTGTTAAACCCATTGCTATTCCTCCTTGTTATAATGTGACACGCACCAGTCTAAAAGCTCATCTGCTTTTGTTTTTGTGTAATTTTCGCCATACGCTAATAAAGTAATTTGTTCTTCATCAAAATCTTCTACAATATCAATTAAAAATACTGGTTCTTTAATATCGTTGTAATCTCGTTCAATAGTTCTTTTTACTAAATTTAAATAATCTTTATCTTCATGAATTACTACTTTACGTTTATACATGTGTTACCTCCTACGCATAATAAAAACGCATTAACTAATAATAATTAATGCATCAAACGAACATCTTACTTAACAACCCTTTTTTTAATTGTTTTATATTTTCTACTTCGCTTTCTTTTTCTTTATACCTATTATCCATTTGCCGCACTATTTTAGCTATAGTGACTTGCTCCACATACCCGTGAAGCTGTATAGGAAAATTTGCTATTTCTTTTTCTTGTATATTTATACCAGTAGAATATTTATTAATAAACTCATTTATGTTCCTTTGTAGAATTATATTGAAATAATATCTATCAATACCAGCTTGCGGAATTATAACGACGTCTTTGCTTTTTATTGTTCCTGGCTCGTATAAAAAACCTATTTGCCCTCTTGTTGCAGAAATTTGAATGTAAGAACTGCCAGCTGGATAGACTTTACCTTTTTTAGCTCTTTCGAAATCTGCCACATCTTCTAACTTAACTTCTAAATATGTATTGATATCTATCATAATAAGCTCAACTGCTCCCCTTTATATGTTTTCTTTCTTGGGAAATGGTTATTTCTTTGATAAAAATAATTAGACAGACCGTCTATTTCTTCTTGTACGCTTGAATTTACATCTGAACTCACTAACTCTGACAACATAGACGCTAATTCAATTTCGCTCTCCCTAATTTTCTTATCTATTTCTTGCAACTCATTTAAGTTTTTTGTTAAATCTATTGGTTCTTCTTCTTCAAATGTATCAACATAACGCGGTATATTTAAGTTAAAGTCATTTTCTAGGATTTCATCAAACGTTATTACATTGCTAAATTTATCAACTATTTCCCTTTCATGGTAAATGCTTAGTATTTTGTTCACATTGTCTTGCTCTATTACGTTGTAGCTTCCACTTTTTACGCACTCTTTAGAAGCGTCAATGAACAACACATCTTTATTACATCTATTTTTTTTCAATACAAGTATTACTGTAGGTATATCAGTTGCTATAAATGCTTTTGGTGGTAAACCTATAACAGCATCTATGTAATTAAGTTCCAATAATTTTTGTCTTATTTTCCCTTCTGCTGCCCCTCTAAAGAGAACACCGTGCGGTAAAATTATGGACATAACTCCGTTTTCTTTTAACATGTGTAACCCTTGTAGTAAAAACGCATAATCTGCTTTTGCTTTCGGAGCTAACACTTCATAATCTTTGAACCTATCTTCTTGCAGCCTCTCTTTTTTAGCATCCCACGGTATTGAATAAGGCGGGTTCATGATAGTTGTTTCAGCATTAATTTCAGGTATTTCGCTTATTTTTTCTATATCGGAATAGATATCACTCTTAGACAGCTTATAAATACTTTTAGCTTCTCTTGTCAAAGAGTCACCATGAAAAACTGTAGCGTCAACATTCCTTATCGCAAGATTGAATAATAAAAATGGCATCGCTCTATCAGAAAACTCCTCACAATAGAATGACGCATCTTTATTTTCTGAATATCGCTTAATCGTTAAGCCACCAGTTCCCGCGCATATATCAGCATTTGAGTCAACTGGACCTAAAACGCCGCTTGCTATTTTTATTATTCCATCAGGCGTAAAATCTTGTTTTTTCCCTTTCCGGTCAGAATGCTCTGCTTGAAAATATTCCGTAAACCAATCGTATGACAAGTCGCTTTCTTTTTTTAAAAAACGATTAAATAAATCTTCTCTAACTTCTTTTTGTTCTAATATTTCTGATAATTTATACGAAGCGTGAAAACTCTCATCTACGCCTATTAAATTGTTTATATCGCTTATTGATAGCATAATCACACCTCTTTACATACATAATAAAAACGCATAACCCTTTGACAGATTATGCGTTATAAAAATAAAAAAATAGCAAGAAAAAAGTTTCCTCTTAGTCTTGGCGGACGAGAAAATTAGCATATCGCTAAACAGATAGAACCTAAAAGGAGAAAATATAAAATGAATTAACTGTAATAAAATTTTTCGTAGGTTCTATCAGTTTAACAAGCGACTGTAAAACGTTGGAGGCGAAAACAGTCGCATTGCTAAATTTTCTATACTATAAATATAATTCATTTGACATCGGACATGTTGCTGAATTAGTCCGATTTAAACTAATTTTCCTGTTTCATACGCATATGTCTCTAAAATTTTATATCGCCATTCGTAAATAGTTGACTTAGAGACATACTCACGTTCTGCTACTTCCGACCATTTTAAATATGAGTATTCACCCCACATGTATTTTTCAACGATATGTTTCAGCTCATTCGATAACTTGCTAAATGCGTTCTCTATCGCTTGATTTTTTAAATAATTTATTTGGTACGGTATGCTTTCGTCTTTAAATATTAGATCGTTCAACGCTTTCTCATTACGTCCTCCGCTACCTTTTACCCAAAAGTTTGCATCATCTTCTTTCCACGCACGTCCTAACATAATCGTTGCCATGTTAACTTGAAACTGTCTATGTTTACGGAACTCTAATTCTAATGACTTTAATTCAGCGTCGTCTAATAATTTAACTGCCAATAGCTATCCCTCCTGTTTCATCAGCCACATAGCTTGCATAATACAATAAGTAGCCATATCAAATAGTGTGTCGATTTTACTTTCGTCTACCACATTCGCTTTATTTTTAGATAAGTTTTTAGCACGATTAAACTTATCGCCTATTCTAACTACTCCAGCAACTTCCCCGAACTCATCTAATGATTGCTCGAATGAATTGCCGTAATCTGCGTTTTTAGCTAGATACGTTTGTTCTAATTCCTGGATAATTTTGTGGAAAAGTTCTTCGTTGTTTTCACTAATAGATTCTATTATGTCTTTTACATTGTCATGTGGTTCCATGTTAATACCCCTCTCTCAACCTCTTATAATTAATCTCGTTTTTCTCGTAGTACGCTTGTTCAAGTTCTTCTGTAGTGACGCCTAAATTTTTAGTGTAACTTAGAAAAATATCAATCAATGAAGTTACGTTTGCTTCTTTAAAAAAGATATCGTCATTAACAGTTGTTCGCAGGTGTTGTATTTGAGCATTCAAGTCTAAAAACAATTCATCATTTGTTGTTTCAAATTCAAAATCGCTATGAATTTCAACCTCTAACTGATTCGCTAAACTTAATATAAAATGCAATGCGTCTGAACATTCTTCGACTAGCGTTAATTTGTGTGCTTGTTGACGAGTGAGTTTCTCGTTATTACTCCCTAATCTGTCAAAATAATAAATTTCTTTAAAATATGGACTTTTACATTCGTAAAATCTCTTTTCGTCAACTTTCCCCTTGTTATCCTTCCAGAACTTAAAATGTTCTGAACAATTCGCTATCTCTGCTATTTCAACATCTAAAGAAACTAATGTTTGGTTAAATCGCTCCTCTGCTGTCATTTCTGGTTTCTCTGATAAAATAGCGTTATCTAGTTCTTCCTGCATTGTTTGTAGTTTTTTGAAGTTCATTTGTCGGTCTCCTTTAAAATTCTGCCACAAATAGGACAGTAGTTAATAGTAAAACTAACGTAATGTAAATCTGATTTTTTCCTATAGCTTGTCATTTGATAATCTTCGTTAGCTTTTTCAATAAATGTATGATCTCCGTTTTCAAAAACTTGAATTGGTTCATCTGCCACATTGTCATTATTCATAGTGCAATACTTACACATATTATTAACCTCCTACTTTTTATCACTGAAATGGCTAATATCACTCTTAGCTTGTAAATACCCTATTTTTTCACTAATTCCGTATGGATTGTCTGGAAAATCATGTGTTTTCATTTTATCGTCTAAGTATTCAAGCATTTTCAGCGTGTAATTTGTATCATTTCCAATTTTTGAAGCAAAATATCCTAATAAATAAAATAAAACACTTGTTATAATCAATGTAACTTCTTCCATGTTAATCACACTCCACTTTCACTAATCGTCTAGCATTATCTGACGTTCTATTTATCCATGTTGGAGTAGCGTAGAATTTAACGCTATCGACTTTTATTTTTAACTTACTTGCAATTTCTTCTAACGTTCCAAACGCTATTTCTTTATCACCTTTATACACTGAATACATTTAATCACTTCACTTTCAAACACTTATTTTTAAATACATATCCCTCATTTTCCAACTTAGCTCGTAATCCCGCTTCTGTCCGATTTATCTTTTGCGCTGCTGCGGATAAGCTAACACCTTTTTCTAACAACGTAATAGCAATTTTTATATCCGTTTCGCTATACTTATTACTCTTATGTGTAGTTATCGGTGTATTATCCAACCCCAAATCATAAATTTTTCTTTTGATCGCTGCATGATTTCGATTGATTCGTTTCGATATATCTGAATAAGTATATTTATCAGCTTTTAGCATTCGTTTAAGTTCTGCTATTTCCCACGATGCCCATCGTCTTCTTTTATCAGTTCTTGCGACATTATTCTTTCGTGCTATCTCAACCCATTTAGGCTCTTTCCCCATCGAGAAATAAGGGAAGTCATTCCAGTCTATTCTCCCCTTATTTTGTTCTGCCCATTTCCAAAAACCGTCTAAACTAACCGTTCTATATTTCTCTTTCTTTCTTGCAGGAAATTGACAATGCTTTATCCAGTATTCGACAGACGACCTGTTTATGTTCGTGTAATAACAAAAATCTGCCACTGTAACACTAGAAGCAACATCATTTTTTCTAAGTCCCATTTTTTGCGCCTTATTAGTTACTGAACCGACATTTCTACCAAGTTTTCTTGCTATTGCTTCATCTTTTGAAATACCGTATTTATCTTTTAAATAATCAGTTTCTTCAGTCGTCCACTGACGTCGCATTTTTATACCTCCAATTTATTCATCACTAAACTCTTAACTGAACACCCGTAAAAATCACACAATAGTTCATCAAAATATTGAATCGTCTTAACCGTTATAATTCGTTTCCCATTTCGAAGTTCTCTAACAGTGCTTCGTTCTGTTTTAAGTTCTCTACTTAACTTACTGTTATCTGTTTTTGTTTTTAGCATGAATTGGTTTAAGTTATGACTGAAGTTATCAATCACATCATTTCGATTATCCAATTCACTAATAAATTCATACGCTTCTCTGTAATCTTTATTTTTATCAGCTAGTTCTTTAATCGCCTCTAATTCATTCTGTAAGCTAACAACTCGCTCTTTGTAATTCTTTAAATCATGATTTATTGTTTTACAGCTTACTTTGCTTTTATATTCTTCATATCTGTTTCTAACCCTAACAACTTCCGATTCACTTGCTCTCAATTCACTCTTAAACCGGTCTAAATCTTCCGTAGCACGTTCATATTTACGCGTCGTATCTCTTGCACTCAATTTAGCTGCATCACGCTCACGTGTTAATATATCGACTTGTCCTTTAAACTCTTGAATTGTCTTTTCGTAGTTCGTAATATTTAACGCTAGCTCATTCGCTAGTTCGTTACGTTTCTTTTTAGTTAGTAAAATCATTAGTTTTCCTCCTTCACTTCACAGTCACTCTAACTGCTTGAAATTCATAATAACCACGCTTCGTTCTAATTAATTGACCTGTTTCAACTAATCTTGATAGTTGACCAACTGCTTCATTACCAACTTTTTCTCCAATTTCTTTAGTCGTAGCACCATTATTTTCTCTAACAAAAGTTACTACTTTATCTCTTATCGCTATTCCCCATGCCGTTTGTGAGTTCATTATTATTCCTCCAACTCTTTTAAATATCTAGTAACTTCATAACCTCTTGATTTTTTATCGTTTCGAACCATAAAAGTCACATAAGAAGCATTAATTCCGATTATCTCTGCTACTTTATACGTTGACCCAACACGTGCAACTTCTTTTCCGCCTTTACTCACGATGTAAATATATTTACCTTTACAACCACCCGACGGTTCACGTTGAGCTAAACCTTTTTTAGGCTTAATCACTTTGGCGTTTTTGCGTTTATCTCTTCCAATCTCATTACGCAATTTTTTAATCTCTTTGCACGTTTTACAACTCTTCACATTGCATTTATTCGGTTCGCCATGCTTATCAACTAAATAAATTATTTTGTTTGCTTTTATGATTAAGTCAGACATTGTTGTCACCTAACACGATTTTTAACGCTTGTTCTGGACTTCTCGCAACTCCTGCAATCAATCCATATTTTTTCATGCGATCAATAAATATTTTCTGTGCGTCCCTAACCGTTCCTTTCGCATTTTTCACTTCAATAAAAAATATTTTTCCGTCAGATAAACGACAACCCATTAAATCTGTAAAACCTTTCGGCAGTCCTGTATCAAACCATCGACCGTCTTTCATCTGAACTTTTCCCACATTTGTTCTAAATACCAAACAATTATTTTTACCTAGTGCCAATCTAATCTCATTTTGAATCTCGTGTTCCGATTTCAATAAACACACCTCGTTTTTAAAAATTAGGGAGGGTACCCTCCCTGTCGTTCGTCCTTACTCTCCCAACGGATTAAGACATTTTAATTAATGATTAGGGAGGGTTTGAACGAAATTCCTATACTTTTATATATTTTTACTAATATTATTTTTATTATTAAAGTTATATTTAACTATCCCTACTATCCCTAAAAAGAATAAATAAATATATAAATATAGATATAATAAGGGTTTTCGACAGGGAGGGTTGAAATCAAAACTATCCCTAAACCCTCCCCGAACTATCCCTAAAGTATCTGACGGATATTATCGAATGCTCTTGCAGTCAATTTAATCCCCTCATATACCATGACACCGTTCGACTTTTTCTTGTTATACCTTTTACTTACTTCTTTACCGAATTTCGTATTACTAAAATCATGCTCATTATTTTCTTTCGCCCATTCACGATAAGCATTAAACAGCTCGCTAGCCTTAATTTTGTAATCTGGACCAGTTTCGCACTGTTCGTCAATAAATCGAGATATAACATCCATTTCTTGTCTATATTCTTTACTCGCTTCATAAACTGCTTTCGGTTGCTTTAATCCCTCTCTCTGCCACATTAAACAACCAGTAATGCACCAATTTAGTATGCCGACCATTTCACTTCTTAATTTATGTGGTAGATTTTTATCAACTTTATGATCTGGAATTTGTACTGTGAAAGGAATTAAATTTAAACGTCGCCAAATTCCATCGTCTGTTCCTCGTATAATAGGTTTGTGGTTAGTCGCTAGCCATAATTTAAACTCTGGTTCGAACTCGAATTCTTTACCGTATAAATGTCTAGCTGTTACTTTATCGCCACCAGTCAACTGTTTAACAAGACCTTCATCAAGCCTTACTCCTTCGTTAGGTTCTGAACTGGTAACTAACCTAGCACCTTTTAAGCGTGCGATATCTGAATTGGCGTTACTAGAATTTTGTTTAACCATGATTGTTTGCGCCTGCATCGTCATGGCATAACTACCCATGATTTCAGATATAATATCTAAAAATACAGACTTACCGTTTCGACCGTTACCGAAAAGAATAAACATTGATTGTTCTCTCGTGGACCCAGTTAGCGAGTAACCGACTGCTTTTTGTATGTAATGAATTAATTCTTCATCGTGTGCGAATATCTCACTAATAAATTCTTCCCATTGTGGGCAATCAATCGTGTCTGTGTATTCAACTGTTGAAATTCGTGTAAATAATTTATCTATTTCGTGGTCGAATAACTTGCCATCAGTTAAAGACAAGTAACCATTTTGCGTATTAAATAATGTTTTATCTTTATCAAATTCTTCTGGAAGAACTGCCAAGCGATGTTTTACTTCGTCCATCATAGCGTTCTTACCTGCGTTACCTCGTGAACGTTTAACGTGTTTATCCCACGCTTTTAAAATATTGTTTTTAGTATCTTCATCCATATCTTCCGATAATTCGATTGGCTCATTCTTCATGATTTCAACAGTCGTATCAATCATTTTTCTAACTTCACCAGTTAGATCCTCCTGCCACACTTTACCGTTGTAGTAATACCAAACTTTATTAATGTATGAGTATTTAACTAAGCTACCGTATATATCACAAAACCTATCCGCATTACCTGTATCATCGTAGGAATAAAACTTTCGTTCTTTCGGTTTATCTTCCTGGTCTTTAATATAAATCTTAAAATCAGTTTTTTGTTTCGGATTGTAGATTGAACTTGTTTCGTGAATTGCTTTATCTAACAATGCTTGACCGTATGTTTTCGGTCCTCGTTTTTCATCGTATTTATCACGGTACATTGCTGAATTTCTAAAAATTTCATCCATTTTAGAAAAATCTCTACCGCACCAAAACGCTAAATCGTTCGCAAATGCTAAATCCGCTTCTGACTGCGAATCATAAAACGATTCCCAACCACCGTCTAAAAACACTTGGAATCTGTTACCTTGTTTTGATTGCTTTGCTTTTTCGATGATTTCATCTACAGATAAATCAATTGTGGGCATATCTTTATCACGATTAAACTCGATAACTTTAGATTCACCTATGTAACGCTTGTATAAGCGTTCTACGGTCGTTTTCTTTGGTTCTGATATAGTTTTATACTCGCTTGCTATATTGCCTGTCATGACGAAGAAACGACCGTTATTGTATATCTCGACATCGCCTTTACGTCTGCGTCCTTCTGGCAATTCTCCTTTAGCGATAATATGAATACCTGTACCAGATTGTGAGTATTCCGAATATGATTTCATTGATTCGATAAACTCATAAATCATGTTGCTTTCAATGTCGCCTGTTAAATATCGTTGTATTTCTCCCTCTGCATTATCAATGTCAATTCCGAAGTACGGAGGTTTAAAGAAGAAACCTAAACCTGTACCGCCATATAAATGAATGGCAGAGAGTGCAGTCTGATAATCAGACCACGTACTCTCATCATTCGATTTAGCATGTTGACCAGTGTATGCATTGAAAGGAACTTTAGTATTTTTTTGACGTTTCTCATCCCAAACGAGTTTATAAATACACCAATGTTTGAGATTTTTTAATTCGTCTGGAATATGTTCGTACATGTTAATTGCCCCTTAAATTTATTTAGAATGGAAGATCATCTTCTTGAAGTTCAACTGTAGCTGATGCTGATCTTCCAAAACTTGGTTCATCACCTTTTTTGAATTGATGATTTAACACGCCTTGAACGCTTGATTTTTCCCAACGTTTCACATTCACGTTTTCGTAAGTTTTACCGTATATTCTGATGTTTCATTTTTAATTGTTACTTTTACTGGTTTAAGCACAAAGTCTGCTAGTAGTTCATCTAAACCGTTGTATTGTTTACCATCTTGAAGTTGTAATGATTGAGCAATTGCCATAATCATTCCCTCGTTATACTTACCGTCTTTTTTAGATTTCCAAACTTTAGGAAATACGTGAGCATTTTTATAAGGTTGATCCACATCGTTTCTTACAACTAAATCAATATTGATATATTCTGAACCACTTGGTGTAGCGTCCTCGAATGCTTTGTTTACAAATACCTCGTAAGTACCGTCTTTAATTCCACCTGTTTGAGTTGCTTTTGAAAAATCTAAGTTAAATGTTGTCATGTTTGATAATCTCCTTTTTATAAGTTAATTTGTTTTTCTGTGATTGTTGCGTTACATTCTGCGTATTTTCTTGAATACTCGATAACTGCTTTTTCAGCCTCTTCTTTAGTTAGATGAACACTGACACAAGTTGACCAAGAAATATCTCCGTCTGTGATTATGTAGATTGTTGTCATTATTTAGTCTCCTTTTTATTGTTTATTTAATATTCCTAATAATTTTGCTTGATGATAAACCCAACCTGGTTTATAACCTTTGCTCTTTGCTAATTCATGAAGCTCAGCCATATTTTTACAGTCGCTTGGCTGCTTAAAATTAAGCACTATTTTTGTTTCCCCTACCTTTACTAATTCAGCATCTTCATCTATATCTAAATGAGATTCTTTAAGTTCGATAGGTTGCTCCCAACCACAATGTGGGCATACTCTGCTTTCATTTTTTTCAAATACCATAAAGCAGTTCTTACATTCAACAACAGCTATGTCACTTTCTGTATTTGTTTTTTCTTACTTTTTAAATTCCATTCTCTATCCATATCAGGTAGTCCAAACGTACCGACATTTCCAACGTGGTCTATAATCACTGACCGTTTGCCTGGTTGGTATCTCATACCACGCATTGACTGTTGAATGTATAAACTAAGTGACTTAGTTGGTCGTAGCATGATTACCGTTGTGCAATCTGGAACATCGAAACCCTCACCGATTAAATCGACATTGCATAATATTTTTATTTCTTTTTGTCTGAATTTTTCGATAATTTTTCGCGTTCTATTTTAGGCGTCTTAGCGTCGATATGAGCCGCTTTATATCCATTGCGATTAAATACATCCGCTGTGTGTTTACTTGCTTCTATCGAGTGACAATACGCTATTGCTTGCTCGTTATCAGCTAACTGTTTATAATGCTTAACTACATCGCCATAAATCCGTTTTTCGATTGCGTTATCCATTGATTTTTTTGTAAAATCTCCAGTGCTTGCTTTCTTTAATACGTCTGTATTGATTAATTTAGGTGCGTAGTATTCATATGGTGCCAGGCGTTCGTTTTCGATTAACCATTTAACTGATGGTCCTTCGATTAACACATCATTCACATCGCCTAACCCACTACCATTCAAACGTATTGGTGTGGCAGTGAAACCGAGCTTTCTAACATCTTTAAAATAGTCGTATATCTTTCTGTAACTACTTGCTAAACCATGATGGTTTTCATCTGTGATGATTAAATCTGGTTTAGGTATTTTGTCTAGCTTATTAACAATCGTCATAACCATACCGAATGTGACATGATTTAGGTCTACACCAATCATTTCGAACGTTCCTTTGATTTGGTCCAATAATTCTTTTCTGTGGACCAGGAACAACACGTTTTTCTTATTACTTGCAGCCATTCGTGCAATCTCTGCAATCATGACCGATTTTCCACTACCACAGCCCGACACGATACAAGGTGAGTTATAACCTTTTATATATGCTTGACGTGTGCGATTGACTAAGTCTTGTTGGTAATCATATAGTTTCATGAATAATCAACTCGTTTTGTTTACATCCTGGTCTATCATCTAGTTGGTTTTTCGCATAAGTTGAGTTGCTAGCTGTTAAGATATACCCACGTTCACCATCTTCTTTAACGATTAGCCGACCAACGACATCACATAAACCGAGAATATTATTTCTAATCCGTCTGTTAATTTGTGGAAGAACAATTGAATATTGACTTCCGTCGTAATCTTGAAATAAATCAAGTTCTTCCCAAGCTAGGAAAAATATATTTGAATTTAACGATTTTAAATATCGCAAACTGTTAACTAATTTAAATTGCATATATTGATAATCACCTTGTGATGGGACACCGTTATTTTTTCCTACTGCTCCTAGACTAGAAAGTATGCAACGTTCTAATTCTGTAATATTATCCACGACTATATTATCGTATTTACCTTTGTAGTTTTTAACTAATTCCGTTAATGTTGCTCCCCAGTCATTCCATGTATCGATATTATCGATATATATAATGTCGATGTCTGACGAACCTTTTAAAACGTGTGATGTTCTATCGACATCAAGCACTAATGTTTTACCTGGTAAAAATTTAATAGTGGTCGTTTTCCCTTTTCCTGGTGCACCATATAATAAATAAGTTCCTTTTTTATCTGCTATGTTTTCAGAACTGACTATATTTAATGCCATTCATACCAACTCCTTATCTAATTCTTATTGATCGTGTCTGTTGCAATTCTGCTCCAAATATTTCTTCACCACGTTTCATATCTTCTAATAATTCTTTTTTATTTAACTTCGGCTCCTGCTCAACGAAGTAACCTTTAGGAATCATTTTTTCATCTACTATTTTCACTGAAACTGGATTGTTTTGAACGCTAACTTTAAACGTCTTACCTTCAATTTTATCGAGTTCATTATTCTCTAAGTCGTACTGTAGACGTTCCTTAATACGTTTGATGTTGTTTTCAATTGCCTGTCTACGTTGCTTAATTCGTGTCTCTTCTTCTTTGAATGCTTTGACATCGTTTTCCATCGCTTTGATTAATCTAGCTGTGTTATCAACCTTTTCCTCTAGCGGTTCTTTAATAGAATCTAACGTGTCTTTTAACGTTTGTTCGTCTAGTTCGTCAGCCAAATCAAGAACGTATTTGTAATTGCTTGTTAGCTCATATAGATTCGCCATTTTTATATTCCTCCAATTCGTGAGCTATTTTTAATAAACTTTCAATTGTATCGTCTAGTGTTAGTTGTGTGTACTCGTCTAATGCTTCGAATTTATCTCTAACAACTGGTATATCTGAATCTTGATAAATCAGCACATTGTTATCACTACATAGTTCAAACTTAATTAGTCCACGCGAACGTTTAAATTCATCGTCAAGGACTAGCGTGTCTTTGTCCCAATAAATTGCCATTTTAATTCCTCCACTTTTCTGATATACTTAAGTCAAATTTATATATTTATGTTCTCTAGTTAGTTTTTCAGCACTAGCTAGATTTTTTTACACCCTCCTCTGCACTATCAGTGGTTCTGGATAAGTATTTTTGCATTTTACATTTGCGCTACTTTTATATTTACCTTGCAATCTTAAAAACAATGCTGATTTTGTGTTAGACATCATATAAATGCTTTTCGTTTTAATTCCTACCGCTATCCACACGCTTCTCACTCCTTTCATGGCTTCTTATGTCATAAGTAAACAACCACATTAGAAATACTGGCACGGCTACGATTAATACTTTTTCACCGAATAGATAGTTGGCTAGCATGCCGATAAAAAACGTTACTAACGCATAACCATTGATACGTGATAAATAAAATTTCATGTTATCTCCTCCTAAAGTTTTAAAACACTGTGGAATTCATTAGTTATCTCGTTTAACGCCTCTCTGTAATCTTTTATAGTTTGTACATCGGTGCCTTTCCCATAAACGTAATTCTTTTGAATCCCTTTCAATGCATGTTCTAAACTTGGGAAATATCCCACAAGAGTAGTAGACGGTTCGTTGTTCTTATTAACTTTTACTTCCATATTTTCATCACGTAACATTTTTTCAACTGTCACGTTGTTTTCATCACTTTTTATTAAATAATCTTTAACTCGCATATTTATCATTCCTATTTCCTCCTATCAAGTAACATTAAACTTGCTACTAAAATGACGATTAATATTATTGTGATCCAGTCGTGCATTTTAAACCTCCTGTTTTTTCTTGTTACCAAATTGGTGCGTTCTTTTCGAAAAAATTTTACCTATTGGCATATCTAATTTTTCAGATATATCAAACATCTCATCGCTAGTAAACGGATAATCGCCACGTTCTTTTTTAGAATATGTATCAAACGACATTCCAAGCATTTCAGCGAACTCTTTTTGAGTCATGCGATATTTCTGTTTTCTAATATAAATTAAATTTATTTGCATTTCGCAACTCCTTTCTATTAATTAACTTGTCTATATCATAGCACCGATTCGGTAACATGTAAACACTTTTTTTGTTATTTTAACTTTTTTGTTCCATTTTGGTGCTTTTTATGTTAACATAATTTCAAGACATATAAAGGAAGGTAAATAAAATGGAAATAAAAAAGTTTATAGGAGAAAAAATAAAATATTATAGAGAAAAAAGAGGTCTTACTCAAGAAGAGTTAGCAAAAAAATTAAAAACTTCAAGACAAAGTATCAGCAGATATGAATCTGGCGATAGAGCGACTAATCAAGATTTTTTATTCGAATTAGCTGATATTTTTGAAGTAAACATAGATGATTTCTTCCCACCTAGAGAAAACTTTGTAACAAAAGTCCAAGAAATTATAAATATACCCGTACTTGGAACTATAACTTGTGGTGAACCTATTCTAGCAGAAGAAAATATCGAGTCTTATCGAGAAGAAGTGGCAGACTTAACGCCAAGCGGGACAGTATTCTTTTTGGAAACAAAAGGCGATAGCATGGTGCCTACGATACCAGAGGGATCATTCGTCCTTATCAGACAACAAGAAGAAGTAGAAAACAATGAGATAGCTGCGGTTTTAGTAAATGGAGATACTGAAGCAACTTTAAAACGTGTTAAATATCAAGGTGATACCATGATATTAATGCCAGATAATAAGAACTATGAACCTATCATTGTTAACGAAGACTACCCAGCAAGGATAATTGGGAAAGCTGTGAAAGTAAGTATTGACCTTTAAACTGATAAGTAATGACAACCTATAAAAAGTAACGCTTGACAATAGGCACTGTAAAAGCGGTGCCTTTTTTGGTATTCTAGATGAAAAGGAGTGGTTAACTGTGGGATTATTTAAAAAGAAAAAAGATAAACATCCAGAATTTACAGAAACTTATAAAGTTGGAAGTAAAGCGTTGTTTGATGACAATCATAAATTATTTAAAGGATGCTTTACTACTTTTGGATTAAACGCTAATGAATATATAGAGTATAAAGATATTGCTGATATAAGTGTAGTTGAAGACGGAAATACTACTTCAAAAAGCGGTGTAGGTGGCGCTATTGGCGGTGGGATATTATTTGGTCCTGCAGGAGCAGTGATAGGCGGTTTGGCTAGTCGTGGTAAAAAGAAAAAAGATTATGTGGAAAAATTACATATAAACATCATTTTAACAAACGGCGTCGTCAAAACGATATACTTAATTAATTCCAAAACAAATAAAAATTCCTTTTTATATAAAGAGCTATACAAAGATTTTTTAGCAATTGGCAGTAAATTAGAATCAATCGTTAATGTTAATAATAATATACCTACACAAGTATCAACAAAAGATAAACTGTTCGAATTAAAAGAATTGTTAGACGCAGGGATCATTACACAAGATGAATTTAATAACGAAAAAACTAAAATTTTGAGTAGGTCATAACTATGAAAAAACAAACAATATTAAATGCTGTCCTTTCTCTTTCTTTGCTAGGTGTAGGTGGTTTTAGCGTTTATAAAATAGATGACAATCAAAAAGAAATTGCGAAAGCAGATATTAAGATAAATGAGTTAAAAAAGACTGCAGACAGCAAAACGAAAGAAATAGATAAATTAAAAAAAGAAGTCGACGATAAACGTAAAGCGTTAGATAGTAAAGAAAAAGAATTAGAAAAAACTGTCGAAACAAGTGTAGAAGAACCTACACAACAAGGAACACCAGTCCAAACTGAAACTAAACAAAACAATCAAACAACTCAATCTGTTCCCGCTACTGAATATAAAGTTCCAAGTGATCAAGATAATAAAAAGATGGCTGAACAATATGCCGAAGAGCAGGAGAAACAAAACGAGCCTGTTTATGCCGTTTATAGCGATAACTATAGAAGTTTATTTTTATTTGCTGAAGATAACGGAATATCACTCGGTCAACTCTACGATTTAAATCCTCAATATAAAGACGTAAAAGACTTTATCAAAGGTCAATCATATCGTGTTAAATAACCACTCAAACGAGTGGTTTTTCTTTATATATCAGTTCACTATTATAAAAACACACGTTAATATTAATGAACTCACACCCCATTCTCTTTATAAATATTAGTTTACCAGTATTACCAGTTCATTATTATCATCATATTAGTGAACTCTCTATTATCTTACCGACTGGGGTATCAGGAGGTTTTGGGCAAACTCTGCCCTAGAAAAAAGTAAAAATTTTATATTTTGGTATAAACATCGCTTCACTTTACGTTCTCATCTTACCCTTGAACAACTCATATAAGTCCTACGTTGAGATTAACATCGGGTCAACGCTCGAAAAACACCCCTGGAATTTAACTTATATTGAGACGTATAAAAACTCTATACTAGTGAAGTCCGCAAAAGACTTCCTCCCCTACCGTTTTTATTAATGGCTAAATGGTCGTAGTCACCGTTTCCTTACGTTAAATACCGCCTGTGCTCGCCTTGTACAGCCGACTTCTAGTCTTTGACACATAGGGCATCTAGATTTCCCCTTCTGGCATACATAGGTATGTGCGTGAGTGCCTATGCTTTGCTGGTATTTATTTGAGATTATCATTTTACGATGACGTTTTATATAGTTTTAGTTAAACGGTATTTTAGTATTATTGTATGAAAAAATACTCGAATACTTGCATACCTTTTTACATTTGCATACTTGCATACTTTTATACTTGCATACTGTTGTAAATGCTAATACAACAAGTTTATCCTTTTGCATACTTGAATACTTGAATACTTTACTACTTTACTACTTTACT